>NZ_DF968182.1:719747-1019747 GCF_001192835.1 Lentimicrobium saccharophilum | reverse complement strand
TCAGGATTGCTGGTAAACCTGAATTCTCAACTTACCATCAATGATGATGCTGCATTAACAGTATCTAATGAACTTGGAAATAACGGAGCCATGTTATTAAGTTCATCTGCCACGGGTACAGGATCTTTGACTCACTCGACCTCCGGTGTACCCGCCACGGTAGAGCGCTATATTGAAGCAGCTACCTGGGAAACCGCCGGCAGCGGCTGGCACCTGCTTTCCTCGCCGGTAGCCGCGCAAGGCATCAGCGGGGACTGGACACCCACCGGCACCGGCAATGATTACGACTTCTACGCATTCGACGAAACCGCCAGCACTGACAACTGGCTTAACCAGAAGGTGGGCGCCAACAACATCACTACATTTATCCCCGGTAAGGGTTACCTGGTAGCTTATCAGCAAACGGATACCAAAACCTTCAGCGGCAACCTGAATGTTGCGGATGTTACCCTGAGCGGGCTTACCAACACCGGTACCAGCGCCTACCCGGGCTGGCACCTGGCGGGCAACCCGTTTGCCAGCGCCATCAACTGGGGCTCCGGCACATGGACAAAAACCAATATCAATGCGGTAGCGCAGGTATGGAGTTCAGCCGACGGAAGTTATAAAACAACCACGGAACAGAGCGATATTATCCCTGCTATGAACGGTTTTATGGTTTATACCACGGGGAGCGGCGAACTCACCATTCCGGCCGATGCACGGGAACACAATGCCGCCAACTGGTACAAGTCGGACGAAGAGTTCATCCTGTTGAAAGCCAACGATCTGGAAGGACTAACATCACAATCGAGCATCGTGCGGTTTAACCCGTCGGCCACAGAGGCTTACGATGCTGATTTCGACGCTTACTTCCTGGCAGGCTTCGCCCCGATGTTCTACTCGGTTTCAGGCAGCAGCCTGTACGCGCTGAACACCCTGCCGGCAGTCAGCAACGAACTGGCAATCCCGTTCGGCTTTGTGAAGAACACGGCCACAAACTACAACATTGAGCTGGCGAAGAATATCCCCGCCACCATCGTTTACCTTACGGACATTAAAACCGGCACGGTTACCAACCTTACCGAAGATGGCGCCTATCACTTTACCGCTGCGGAGGGCGACGATGCCAACCGTTTCACCCTGCACTTCGGCACCCTGGGCATGAATGATCCTTCAACCACTGCTCCGGTAAATATCTACGCATACGGCGGGGTGGTTTACCTCAACGGGCCGGATGCAAAGGCCAGCGTCACCATCACCGACCTTACCGGCCGCGTGGTAATGGCTGAGCGGGTCAATGGCAACGGGCTGGCTATGCTGAATGCAGCGAAACTGCCTAAGGGCGTGTACGTGGTTACCGCCGTGGCGGGATCGCGGGTTGTAAGCGCAAAGGTTATTTTATAATTTTGCCGTGCGGGCGGCGCAGGCCGTCCCGCCGGTTTTTGTGAAGCAAAAAAAAGAAAAAGATATAGCATGAAAAAAACAGTTAAAATATTGTCCGTAACGCTGATGCTCGCGCTCTTCGCCGGGTTCAGCACTTCCGTTTTTGCACAGGGACCGCCACCTCCTCCCCCTTCGGGAGGTCACGGGCAAACCACCAACCAGCCTGCCGGCGGCGGCGCGCCCATAGGCTCGGCCGTCACGCTGATGCTGGGATTGTTTGCCGCTTACGGCGCCAAGAAGGCCTGGGATGCCCGTCACAAGCTGGATGAGTAGCAGGTTTGAGGGAAAGTAAGCGCTTCGGGCAAAGGATTGCGGTCCCGATGGATATCGGGAGCGGATTGCGGATTTCGGATTTGAATTACCGTCCCCGTAATTCCTGACTTCCCCACAGGGCCTGACAACAACAATCAACGAACCGACCTAACAAGTTTTCTACTAACTTGTTAGGTCTTCTTTTTTTGTTAGTGCGCGTCTTTCCCGCCAAGAGGCGGGACGTGCCACGGGCCTCAACAGAATAAAACCTGCATAACCTACTTCGCGCAAAGTCGCATAGACGCAATGATTATTTTGCGTACCCGCAATTCCTGACTTCCCCAAAGGGCCTAACCACAACAATCAACGAACCGACCTAACAAGTTTTCTACTAACTTGTTAGGTCTTCTTTTTTTGTTAGTGCGCGTCTTTCCCGCCAAGAGGCGGGACGTGCCACGGGCCTCAACAGAATAAATCCTGCATAACCTACTCCGCGCAAAGTCCCCGCCACAGCGGGTCAAGCTGCAATGACGCAACGATTATTCTGCGTCCCCGCAATTCCTGACTTCCCCGCAGGGCCTGACCAAAACAATCAACGACCTGACCTAACAAGTTTTCTTATAACTTGTTAGGTCTTCTTTTTGCTGATGTTCCAATCAATGTTTAGTGATGTCAGCCCAAAAAGCAAACTCTCAACTTTTTATCCGCTCAGGCCGCGGGGCCTCGCTTTCGCAACACGACTGCCTAAACTTGACCATTGTTTCATTTCATAGCATTTCATCCAATTCTTTGAAAATAGGTTTTGGAAGGTCAACTTTAGAAGGTCGCTTTTGCGAAAGCTGAAAATTTTTCCCACTGCCTAACAGCACTGGGATTACAAAGAAAAAGAAATTGAGTTTTTTTACGAGTCAAGTGCTTCCAATCCGATTTGAGCCTGACCTAACAAGCTTTCTTCCTACTTTCTACTTCCTACTTCTTACTTCTTACTTCTGAATCTTTGAATCTTTAAGTCTTTGAATCTTTGAATCCTTGAATCTTTGAATCTTTGAATCCTCAGAACCTCACCCCGCTCACCGGAAAAGCCCTCCGGGGCCTGAACCCCCGCAATGCATTGATCAGCAGTATGGATTCGTAATGGTACAGGTTGTCCACCCTGATCGGAACAGGGATCAGCATATTTTCGTCAATCAGCCGGGCACGGCAGGTACCGGGGAGCAGCGGCGCCAGGGGGGTGAACCATTGCCCGTTTTTCAGCAGCGCCACATTGGCGTAAATGCTGTCGGTAATCAGGCCGTTCTTCACAATCAGCACATCGTCGCAACTGCCGCGCTGCGCAAACAGATTCAACAGGGCTGTTCTTTCAGCAAACTTCAGGTTATAGGTGATCGTGTTATCCTCAATCAGTTTCAGGCTGCTGATGGCATTGAAAACATAGGGCCGGAAGGTAATTTCCCTGATCTCCGTATCGTAATCCACCCGGCAGCGGTATTGGCCTGAGGCAGCAGAAGGCGGCACCTTTATCTCCTCCGTCAACAGGAAGGATGGCACACGGCCGGAAGCGGCCTTTACCGAAGCATCAACCCTTTGCTGGTGCCAGCGAAGGTTTTCGGGCCTGCCGTCGCGGATGCTGATGGTTTCAAACAAAAGGGACATATACCTTATCGATCAGTTCACGGTATTCACTTTCAGGGTTGCTGTTGATGGTAATCCCGCCGCCGCTCCGGAAAAGTTTACCTCCGGGCGAATTTTCAATAAAACGGATCATCACGGCCGAATCCAGCCCGTGACCGTCGAAAATCCCGCAGATGCCGGTATAGTAGCCCCGTTCATCCGGTTCGGCCCTGCGGATAATCTCCAGGGTTTTCTTTTTGGGCGCCCCGGAAATGCTTCCGGCAGGCAGCAACGCCCGGAGGAGGGTGCCGACCTGTGAGGCCCAGTCAACGGGCAGCCGGCCGGTGATCTCGGAACTGGCCTGCAACAGATGCCGGTGATTGGTCCGTATCTCTTCGAGGTACCTGAAGCGCTTCACCTTTACCGCTTCCGCGACCATGCTCAGGTCGTTGCGGATCAGGTCGACGATGGTATGGTGTTCGGCGATCTCTTTGGCATCTTCGAGCAGCAGGCGGTCGGCACCGGGCATACCGGCGTCGATGGTGCCCTTCATGGGAAAGGAAGAGATGACCCCGTTATTAATCCTGACAAAGCACTCCGGCGAAAAAACGGTAAACGCATCCCTGAAAAGCAGTTTGTAAGGCGCCCGGCTAAGGAAGAAGATTTCGGACAGGGTGCGGTTGATCTTTACGGGTGTCGGAAAGGTAAGGTTCAGCAGATAGGAATTGCCGGATTGCAGGCCGGCCATCACGGGTTCGAAGGCCTTCAGGTAATCGCTGAAAGGGATGGGATACTTTTCAAATATCAATGAATCCGCAGGTGCTGAAAATGACGGCGCTCCGTTGGAATACCCCCTGAAATCAAAGAAAATACCTTCTTTTGCGGCCTCTTCCAATGGCAGCACCACCGGTTTGCGGCATTCAAAGTCAATGACAAACAGGAATGGCAGGCGTTTGCCGCCAAAGTGGTTCATCAATTCGAAAGCCTTTTTCGCCTGATCCATGGATTGATTTAAAATGCGAAAATACTAATTCTGGAGGCTCGTAAGTGTGTCAGGGTAGCAGTGATTGCCACGAATGCACGAATCCGGCTAGCGCGCTTCTTTCCGACACGTTCCAAGTAGTTTCCACGGAGGTAATTAAACCACAATAGGCACAATAGAACACAATAGAACACAATAGAACCCGCCGGATCGACAACATTTTCAAATTTTCACATTCTTTCATTCTCAAATCATCACATTCTCAAATCATCACATCACCACACGCGTGCAACGGACCTCAACAGAATAAAACCTGCATAACCTACCCCGCGCAAAGCCGCAATGACGCAATGATTATATTGTGTCCCCGCAATTCCTGACTTCTCCACAGGGCCCCACCACAACAAGCAACGAACCGACCTGACAAGTCTTCTTTACGACTTGTTAGGTCTTCTTTTTTTAGTTAGCGCGCGTCTTTCCCGCCAAGAGGCGGGACGTGCCACGGGCATCAATAGAATAAGGTCTGCATAACCAACCCCGCGCAAAGTCCCCGCCACAGCGGGGCAAGCTGCTACGATGCAAAGATTATTCTGCGTCCCCGTAATTCCTGACTTCCCCACAGGGGCCTCACCACAACAATCAACGAACCGACCTAACAAGTTTTCTTCCAACTTGTTAGGTCTTCTTTTTATTGATCTTCCAATCAAAGCCTGGTGATGTCAGCACAATCTGTTGACTTTATTCTTTCTATCCGCTCAGGCCGCGGGGCCGCGCATTCGCAACGCGACTGCCTGTTTTTCTGTAGTACCAAGGTTAGCTGTTTTAGTTTTATCAGATGATATAGCGTACGAAAACCAGAAGGTCGCTTATGCGAATGCTGAAAATTTTTTACGCTGCCTTACGTCACTGGGATTACAAAGAAAACAGAGAATCATGGAATCCAGTTAGCGCGCGTCTTTCCCGCCAAGAGGCGGGACGTACCACGGACCTCAACGGAATAAAGCCTGCATAACCTACCCCACGCAAAGACGCTACGACGCAAAGATTATATTGCGTCCCCGCAATTCCTGACTTCTCAACAGGGCCTGACCAAAACAATCAACGACCTTACCTAACAAGTCTTCTCCCGACTTGTCAGGCCTTCTTTCTACTGATGTTCCAATCAATGCCTGATGATGTCAGCACAAACTGTTGACTTTCTTCTTTTTATCCGCTCAGGCCGCGGGGCCGCGCATTCGCACCGCGACTGCCTGTTTTTCTGTAGTACCAAGGTTAGCTGTTTTAGTTTTATCAGATGATACAGCGTACGAAAACCAGAAGGTCGCTTATGCGAATGCTGAAATTTTTTCGCACTGCCTTACGTTACTGGGATTACAAAGAAAACAGAGAATCCTGGAATCCAGTTAGCGCGCGTCTTTCCCGCCAAGAGGCGGGACGTGCCACGGACCTCAACGGAATAAAGCCTGCATAACCTACCCCACGCAAAGTCCCCGCCACAGCGGGGCAAGCTGCTACGAAGCAAAGATTATATTGCGTCCCCGCAATTCCTGACTTCTCAACAGGGCCTGACCAAAACAATCAACGACCTTACCTAACAAGTCTTCTCCCGACTTGTCAGGCCTTCTTTCTACTGATATTCCAATCAATGCTTAGTGATGTCAGCACAATCTGTTGACTTCCTTCTTTTTATCCGCTCAGGCCGCGGGGCCGCGCATATTATTTTGGCCTGAAAGAGTACGTCCGCGTAAGCGGGATTAACAATTAAAATAGGATTGGCCTTCCAAAAATGGCGTTAAGAAAACAGGCAGCGTGGAATAAAGAAGAAACGTCTGTGATAATGGCTGGCGATGCACCGGTGATTTTTGTACATCGGTCTTGAGCAGAGGGGGAATGTAACAACCTTCGTTTCTTAAGCCCGACTTAATCAATAGGTTATTGGAATCAGCTATTAGTATTAGACATATTCCTATTGATTTAGTCGGGATAATCCCGCATAGAGGCTGTTTCATTATGTGCAAACAGAATGATTACAGCCTCTTTTGCGAATACACCAAGCGAAGCGCGGTGTATTTTCAGGATTCCGGCCAAAACGCTCGCCTGTTTTCAGCCATTTTTGGGAAGCCTTGACTTTTTGCTACTTTTTGGTCAAGCAAAAAGTAGAAGAAGTAAAAAATGATAATCCGTTGGAAATAAGTGATTATCCGTGCAGATAGGCTTCAACTTGTCAGGTCTTCTTTTTGCAACCAGCGCGCGTCCTCCCGAAGCATGCCACGGGCATCGATCACCTAATCTGTCCTTCGGACATCTTCTCCTGACTTCGACTTCGCTCAGTCACCTCAAGGAGAAGAACCAACTAAGCAGGCCTTTCAATTGTGAATCCGTCCCGGTGGTCGAGCGGCGGTGGTCGAGCGGCGGTGGTCGAGCGAAGCCGAGACCAACCGGGATAACCTACCCCGCGCAAAGCCGCAATGACGCAATGATTATCTTGTGTCCCCGCAATTCCTGACTTCTCAACAGGGCCTGACCACAAAAATCAACAACCTGACCTAACAAGTTTTCTTTCAAGTTGTTAGGTCTTCTTGCTTCCACCTGGCCCCTCCGCGACCTTTGCGTCTTCTCAGCGACCTTTGCGGTAAAAAAACCGCGGAGAACGCAGAGGTTTTCGCAGAGGGCCGCAGAGACTAATCTGAGCCAACAATATCTTTGAATCCTTGAACCGACCGAAGGGAGCTCAGCGAAGCTAATCCTTGAATTCTTGAATCTTTTGAATCTTTGAATCCTTGAATCTTTGAATCCTTGAATCTTTGAATATTTGAATATTTGAATCCTTTAACCGACCGAAGGGAGCTCGTATAAAAATCCTGATTATTTTTGCGCGATGCCGCCGCTATGAAAATCCTGCTGCTCGACAATTACGATTCATTTACCTGGAACCTGGTTCAGTTGCTGCGCGAGGCAGGAGCTAACGCCATTGAAGTGATTAAAAATGACCGGGACGCTTCAGCTGCAGCGGAGGCCGCCGACGCCATCGTGATCAGCCCGGGCCCTGGGCTGCCCTCCGAAGCCGGAAATACCTGCATCCTGATCAGGGAATGGGCCGGCAGAAAAAAAATGCTGGGCGTTTGCCTGGGCATGCAGGCCATGGCCGAAGTCTTCGGGGGAAAATTATTTCAGCCGGGCAACATCCTCCACGGTGAAACGGTAAAAGTAACGCCCCTGCTACCCGCCGACCCGCTTTTTGCAGGTTTGGGAACCGGATTCGAAGCCGGACTCTACCACAGCTGGGCCGTGGCGGCTCCCCTCCCCGCCTGTCTGCGCATCACCTCTACCGATAGCCGGGGTGTGATCATGAGCCTGCGGCACAAAGAGTTTGATCTCTGCGGCGTTCAGTTTCATCCCGAATCGGTCATGACCCCGGAAGGACTTCGGATGATGAAAAACTGGCTGGGATCCTGACCGGACACAGCCATTCCCGGACAAAAAAAGCAGGACCCGCTGCCGGATCCTGCCGTTTTCTTTAGTATCAAACAATTTGCCTTACCTGCTGAGCACCACCTTGTGGCTGCTCCGGCCCTGCCCGCTGATCAGGCTTACAATGTAAATGCCATTGGCGAGGGTTCCGGCTTCCAGCTTAATCACTGCTTCTCCTTTAACGGATTTTTCGAGCAATGTGGAGCCCTGCAGGGTGCTGAGGATAACTACCCCTTCAACGGGGCCATTGCCTAGCAGATAAATCACGGAACCGTGGGCATAAACCTTCAGACCGGCGGCCATGTCCTGTTCATCCAATCCCAGGGTGCCGAAAATCAGTTCAAAACGGTCAGGGGCATCACCTTCTTCAGCGGTGAACTCCACCACAGGAGTTTCGTTAAGCGAATACAGCTCCCCGGTTTTCAGGTCATTCAGATACAGGAGCATATCCGGATAAAGGGCATCAAACTGAGCCTCAAAAACGTAGCTATCAGCTTCATTTTTCACAAATCCCAGCGGAATCACTGCACCGGTGGCAATGGAAGGCAGGGTGTTGACGGAAAGCTTCCGGCCGCCGAAGAGGCTGTAAAACTGCGGTGCAAAGCCGGGAAGAAAACCTGCATCCAGCTGAACATCAAAATATTCTGTAGCTGCCTGATTCAGGTTGATGGCCGCGCGCTGACGGGTACCCTGAATTGATTCGCTGACCGAAAGGGCGATGGAAGGCTCCGGAGCTGCAGGCAGAAAAGCTGCTTCATGTGTACGCGACTCAGCAGGGATGTGATAGGCGGCAGTTTCCTGAAGTACCTCCACCGCGAAGCCTGACATCGCCGGAATGATGGCTCCGGGGTATAGCTCGTTGAACGATCCTTCCTCAGCATTCCACACTTTACCGATAGCGGCAAACTGCGGATCAGACGAATTATAACTTACGGATGCCGTAAACGGGTTGCCCAAAACATGCCATCCGTTGCCGGTATTCTGCAGTTCACGACTGAACGATGTACCATCCAGCAACCCGGCCCCAGAACGCACCCCAGTTGTTTCATAACCGCTGAGATAGGCATGTCCCCGAATCATCTGTGTCTCAAACGCCGGGTTCCAGGTTTCGTCCTCCAGTCGTGAAGCAATCCAGCTGCCGGAAGCCTCTGCCCATTTCAGCAGTCCGTCTCCGGGCATGGAGAACTCAGGCTCAAAATCAACAGTAAAAGGCATGGACAGCAGTTGCCAGCCCTCTGCGCCCATTGCGGATCCGGCATATACCTCAACCGTGGCATGCAGTTCATTTTCAGGATGGATAAGCGTGGCATGGCCCTGTTCATCAGCGCTCAGCAGCAGGCCCGGTGCACCTGACATATTCAAAAGTGAACCGGTGACTGTTACTTGCGCATCGGGTGCAAGGGTAAGCGCGGCTCCGGGATGAATATTAATTCCGGTCATTTCAAGGCTTCCGCTGATCACAGGCTGGTTGGGGGCGGGCAATATCTGCGCGGTATTGGTTTGTTCCGGCACTGCCAGACGCCAGTTACCCGGGTTCGTCCATTCACTGCCCGATTTACCGGTCCAGTAGTTGTCGGCGGGAACGATGCCGATGTTGTCAACTGCCAGCGTGGCCGCGTCGTTGCCTTCATATACGAACGCCAGTCTTATGCGCTTGCCCAGATAGCCATCCATATTGATCAGCACCTGCTGCTGGTAAAGGTTGCTGCCGGTTTCAGGGCTGTCCATCACCAGCGCCGGGCGCCAGTTCCCCTCATCAAAGATATTCACATAAAAGCGGTTGACTGCCGTATCGCTGTTGGCGTAATACAGCATAAACCCAAGGTCGGTATTCCCTGTTCCGGGCATCTGCAGCTCTCCGGTGATTAGCCAGTTGAAGCCGGTGGCAGCGCCATCGATAACAGCAGAACGTTCTCCGCCGTGGATATAATCACTGCCTGAACCATTGAAGGATTCAGGCGTACAGACAAACCATGATCCTTCCGTTGCCGGAACCAGGTTGTTGCCTTCCAGTCCGCCGTCTTCCGCAGTATTCATCATTACCTGCCAGCATTCAAATGCGTCATTCATCCCCTCAAAGGTTTCATCCCAGGGCGTTTCTGCATAGCAAAGGGTGGTAAATCCAAGAGGACCGGTCCATACACTGCTGTTTTCATCATCACAGGCGCCACGCACATAAATGTCATAAGCAGTGTTGGCTTCGAGCCCTTCGATCGTCAATGTCGTGTCGGCAATCCCGGTAAGCAATGTTCCTGTACCGGGTTCAAATCCCTGCACGCCGGTTTCCACATCCCAGGCGGTGGCCGGCTCCACAGCGGTCCAGCCGATCAGCGCCGAAGCGGAGGTGATGTCGGTGACCGTGAGGTTCTCGGGCGGGAAGCAGGATACCGGCACTTCGATGTGAAACTCATCGATATAGATGCTGTTGCCCTGTTCGCTCATCCCTTTCAGGATAATATAAGTAAGTTTGTTGTAATACGATGCCGGCAGTTCAAATACGTACCGCTGCCAGCCGCTTTCATCAGTTTCGGGCGAAAGCGCAGCCGAGCGGTGCACGGTTCCCAGCAGGGTGGCAAAACCGGCATTGGGCGAAATGTTGGCATACACCTCAACTCTGTCGGCTGTCGCAGGCTCTTCGCTGTCGCGGAACATCCAGAAACTGATTTCATAGTTGTCACTGCCGAACATCACCGGAGGGGTTACCAGTAAACCACTGGTTCCGGCCATATATTCATTACTGTTGAAGCGGGCCATGGCTTCGCCGGACTGAGGTTCACAAAGCGGGTCTGTGCCGGTCAGTTGCCGGTCCCACAATCCTTCACCGGCGCCGGCCAGTTTCTTGTTTTCCCATGAAGCGGGCGGGAAAGCCTCCTCTTCAAAATCCTGGTGGTACGGGAAGTTCACGATGGGATCCTTCAGGGTAATGGCATTGGCAGACAGCCCGGGTGAATATTCATTGACTTCGTTCACCGACCAGGCTTTGTAGAAATAGGGGGTATTGCTGCTGAGGTCCGTGTGCTGAAAAGTACTTTCCGGACCGAGGTAAAGAATGGTTCCGCCGCCTTCAATCACCTCGCCGGGCTGATAAGGCTGCTCCTGTACCGGATCACCGAACACGTCTTCGGTATTCCATGCTATCATCACATCATCGTCTTCTGCATTTTTTACCCAGTTGAGGTTGATCTGTGTATGGCTGGCCGGCAATGCCGAAAAGGCCAGGGGGTTATTTACCAGGATCATCTGGTTAAGTGTTTCGAGGAGGGCACTGTGCGCATTCACGCGGCCGGTCCCCAGTTTGCCGATATAACCGGGATTTACCCCGTAATGATCGTCGGTGGTATTGCGGATAATATCAGCTACCTGTGCCGGAGTAAACTGACCATACGCCAGCGAAATCATCAGTGCGGCGATGCCCGAAACATGCGGACAAGCCATGGAAGTCCCTTCGTAAAAACCATAATTGCTGTTTCTCCAGCAGCTGAGCACGCCCCGCTGGCTCACCTGGTTGGTCTCTCCCCCGGGGGCTGAAACATCAATCCAGGTATCGTAGTTCGAATACCATGAGCGTTTATCCTGGTTGTTGGTGGCTGCTACCGAGAAACATCCCGAATAGTAACCGGGATACCATTGACCCTGTGAACCGCTGTTTCCTGCGGCAAAGATCGTAATCCCACCCTCAGGCATGGCTTCACCTCCGCCGTTGATGTTGAAGTAGTCAATGGCATCGAGCACAGCCTGCTCATAATAACCGGGCGATGTGTATCCCCATGAATTCTGCGATATTGCGGCGCCGTTGTCGGCCGCCCAGATGGGTGCATTCTGGAATCCGCCGCCACCGGAAGTGGGGTTAAATACCTGGCACGACATCAGCCGCACTCCGTCGCCCGGACCCGAGCCACCGGCCACGCCCGAAATCCCGATGCCGTTGTTGTTGACACCGGCCACGGTTCCGGCCACATGTGATCCGTGATCCCCGGGAACAATGTTCGGAGAGTTGTTAATAAAGTTGTATCCCAACCCTTCCCACATATTTTCGATCAGGTCAGGATGGTTGGTCTGAATACCCTGGTCAATAACCGCGACGATCACTTCAGGATTTCCTTTGGTGATCTCCCATGCCTCGGGCAGGTCAACGTCAGCATCGGGGGTACCGTTTTGCTGACCGGTATTGTGATAATGCCATTGTTCATCGTAACGCGGGTCGTCCGGCGTCCAGGCAGTGCCCCTCAGCGCTTCCCCTTCTGCCTTTCCATCAGGCAATTGATTAATAACCAACTCTTTTACATACTCAGGTTCCGCCACCAGTACTTCTCCCAGGGCGGCATAGGCCTGAACCAGCTGTTTCACATCCAGTTCCTCATCAAAATGCAGGGTATACCAGAGGTGAAAGCCCCATGCACGGTGGCGTTCGCTGAAGCGGGATGAAAAAGCCGGAGAGCCGAAGGTTTTTTCAAAACCTGATACGCCGAATTGCCTGTTCAGCCGGTCAATGCTTTCAATTCCGAAAGTAACCGTGCCCCTGGCATCCACCGTCACCGGCATTTCGTCAAGCTGCCGGGTGTAGGATTCCTGAACCTTCACTTTTAAAATGCCACGGGTAATAGCAGCATCCGGAACAGTCGCCAGATCAATGGGCGGTCGCTCGCCGCGCTGTACACGGTAAGTTTGCTGGGCATCTGCCCGGCTCAGGGCCAGAACGGCCATTAAAACAAGTAATAGTCTCATTGTCATAGAGTGTTTATTGCAGATTTCTTATTAAGCGGCAGCCTCTACCCTTTTCCGGACATATAGACTACACCCCGGAAACCGGGACAGACACTCCGGGAAATTGGTGATTGAAATCCGGGTAAAGGACGCCTTAAGGGTGCTAAGTTATAATAAATCTAAATAACAGCCGGAATTATAAGAAAAGATATGTTATACTGCTTCTTTCTTTCAAATATTAATCACTGATTTAAAATACATTATGCGAATCAAGGGTTTAAACTATCTGCATATCTCAGCGGTTACGGATGTATCTCTGTAAAATAATCTTTCATATACACAGCGGTTCACAGAGAAACCACGACTTGTACCTTTCTATGGCAGGAAATGTCCCAATAAAATGAACCGGCAACCAGCAGAAATGCAGAATGAATTAGGATTTCCGACCCACCCGGGCACGTCGGTTTCATATTGCTGATTATTTTCTCCGAACACCCAACTTCTCCGGATTCATACTTTTGTCATAAAATTATGTAATTTCCCCGCCATCGGCGGATCGTATGCTTCCAGAGATAAGAAATGAATGTATTTGAAGCGTTTCACTCCGGCCATTAAACACTCGGGGTAAAACCTTGTTTATAAGAAATAGCCCTCACACCATTATTATAAGCCATATGCCCAACCGACTGATCAACGAAACGAGCCCTTACCTGCTTCAGCATGCACACAATCCGGTTGACTGGTATCCTTACGGGGAAGAAGCGTTTGCCGCAGCGCGCGAGCGCAACCGGCCGCTGCTGATCAGTATAGGATACTCGGCCTGCCATTGGTGCCATGTGATGGAGCATGAGAGTTTCAGCAAGCCTGAGATCGCGGAGGTGATGAACCGGCTGTTTGTGTGCGTGAAGGTTGACCGGGAAGAGCGGCCGGATGTTGACCTGCTTTACATGAATGCAGTCCAATTGCTGCATAACAGCGGAGGATGGCCGCTCAACTGCTTCGCCCTGCCCGACGGCAGTCCGTTCTGGGGCGGCACCTATTTCAGGCCCGCGCAATGGGCTGATTTGTTGATGCAAATTTCAGATCTGTATGACAACAGCCATGAAGAACTGAAAATACAGGCTTCCAGGCTTATGGAAGGCATCAGCGGGCAGAACATGGTGGAGGCGCCAGCCAACCCCTCAGGCATTGACCGTGCTTTTCCTGATGAGACCTATGAGCAGCTTTCGTTGCGGTTCGACGGCATAAACGGCGGAATGACCGGCGCCCCGAAATTTCCCATGCCGGTAGTATGGCAATTTGTGCTGGATTATTATGACCTCTCCGGAAAAACCGAAGCCCTTGATTACGCGCTCAAAACGCTGAGAGCCATGGCCATGGGCGGTATTTACGATCAGATAGGGGGAGGATTCGCACGCTACAGCACCGATGCGCACTGGAAAGTCCCCCACTTTGAAAAAATGCTGTACGACAACGCCCAGCTTATTTCATTGTATGCAAAAGCCTTCCGTATCAGCGGCCATAAAGAGTTGCTTGAAATTATTCAGCAATCGATCTCTTTTACTGAACGTGAACTCACTTCTCCGGAAGGCGCATTTTATGCCGCGCTGGATGCCGACAGCGAGGGAGAAGAAGGCAGGTTTTACGTCTGGACCAGGGATGAAATCATGAATGTATTGCCGGAATACGGAGCGTTGCTTTCGGAATACTGGGGCATCGATCAGGAGGGTCGATGGGAACACGGACGCAACATCCTGCTGCGGCCACTTACCGACGAGGTGTTTGCTACCAGACAGCACCTCAGCGCAGAGGAGCTGAAACAGCTGGTGCGTATGGCTTCTGCCCTCTTACTGAAAGAAAGGAACAAACGCGTCAGGCCCGGCCTGGACGACAAGATACTGATTTCATGGAACAGCCTGATGATCAAGGCGTATGCCGATGCTTACCGGGTAACGCAGCACCAGCCCTGGCTCGATGCCGCGCTGAAAGCAGCCCGATTCAGCGAAAAAGAAATGATTCGGGAAGATGGCAGCCTGCTGCGCACCTGGAAAAACGGGAACGCGAGAATCGAGGGAATACTGAATGACTATGCATACCTGGCCGAGGCTTTTATTACACTTTATCAGGTCAGTTTTGACGAAGGATGGCTGCACGCTGCAAAACGGTTGACTGACAATGTGCTGCGTACTTTTGGTGATGCAAACTCCCCCCTCTTCTGGTTTTCGGCTGATCATCCCGGCGCAGGGCCGGAGGTCGTGCGGGTGATAGAAACCACTGACGGGGTTGAACCCTCAGGGAATGCCGTTATGTCAAAAGTATTGCTGTTTCTGGGCCATTACTTTTCGGAAAATACGTATACAGACAGGGCCGAAAAAATGATTCAGCGGATGCAGGCAAGGATAAATGCCTACCCCCAGGCCTATGCCTGCTGGGCCTCATCGGCTATGCTGCTTGCCTCCGGTATCCGCACCCTGGTGATTACCGGCCCTGAAGCTTTTGATTTTGCCAGGACACTTTTCGCAAAACAAACGGCTTCAACGCTCCTGGCGGCCTCCATCTCACCTTCAGACCTGCCGATATTTGAAAACCGGTTTAAAGACGGCGAAACCCTGATCTACCAGTGCCTTGGATCTGTCTGCCAGGCCCCGGTTTCTAATCCTGATCAGGTTGATCATCATTTACTATAAAAACAACTGATTTATCAGCATATCTTTACTTAAAAGCCTGTATTTAAAGGATTTCAGCCTTATAGGTGAATGTACGCATTGATAATTCACAAAAAATTAATAAAAAATCAGTATTTACACCTATTGCATTTTAATTTTTTGTATTTAACTTTACACTTCCTAAGAAATTAATTTTTGTATTGAATTTCAGCGGCTGTTCCTTACCGGCAGCCGTTCATTCTCTGAAGCTGTTTTGGTATCAGTTTCTGATTAAACTTAACCAATTTGCCGGATGCGTGTAGCAGCAGACATCAGGATATCCATCGACCAGCCTTGCAAAGGGTTCAGATTTTACATACTGAACAAGGGGAGGGAAATGAATTTATGCGGCAGCATCTCGAATGAGGTATCTCAACACAGGATACTGATTCATGCAGAAGGAGAAGAGACCACCATGCAGAAATATATTGAACTGATTTCGAAGGGAAGTCCATATTGCAAAGTCCTCAGCATCAATGCCACACCCGGCGAAGTCATCCATTGTTCACGGTTCGACATCATCAATCAGGAACCCCGGCCCATACGCTCCATTGCACCGGATGAAAGACCACGCCGTTTTGCTTTTAAAATCGGCATCTTCGGATTATAATTTCCGCCTTCACCCCCTAAATGATTCTATTTCCGGATCCTGTACAGCATTGCAGGCGCTTCCTGATTAATATCAGAGCATTCGCAAACCCGCCGCTGAAAGCCCAAAGCACCCGCGTCCCTTCAGACACTAAAGGCTTTCCCGCGAGCAGGTCAGGTATAGATTCAGTTTCCCGGAATACCGGTACGGTGAAGAAAGGCAAAATATGCAGGGTTGATGCCGGTGTTGAGTGAAAACTGCAGTTTTCCGGTTTTGTCGAATGCATAAACGCGCCCTGTTCCGGTAAAATTCATGGCATCCGCAATGTAAATCAACCCAGTCACCGGGTCGCAGGCTATGCCGTAAGCAACGAGAATATCTGTGCCATCTTTGATAAACTGCTCATCCGCCAATTGCATGGAAAGTGTATTTACGACCATCACCGTGCTTTTACCGCTGTTCCAGTCATAATTATATACATAGGCAGTATCGCCTGCCACTGTAAAGCCCAGGGCTTCAAAACCGCCGAAAGTTTTTACCAGGTTACCCAAGGTATCCATCACCTGCAGATGGCTCTTCACATCTCCGTAATTACCTCTTGAAATCAGGTAAAGGTGGCCGTGACCATCGGGCCGGATGGTATACGGGTTGATGCCTACCGTATAACGCGATACTTCAGAAAACGTCTCCGGATCAATCACCGACACGGTGTTGTCGTAATCCGGGAATGCCAGGCCTCCTGAATTGGAAACCCATATCTTACCATAAGCCGCTGTAATTCCGTCGGGATTTCTGCCGGCTTCAATCAACCTGACTACCTCTAACCGGGCAGTGTCGATCACAGCCACGGTGTTATCAAAATTGCACACGAAGACATATTTACCATAAGGGGCAATTTTCCTTGGCTGCCGCGGCTTGCTGCCGTCAAAAAGCGGGATCCGGCCGAGGCTGACGCCCGAGACCGCGTCAGCTACTTCGAGCTGACTTGAAACATTCACGACAATATAAAGTTTGGAACCGTAGATACAGGCATCACTGCCCGTATCACCCAGTCCGCGACCGTTCTTATTAAAAAAATAGTCCGTTTCAGCCGTTGAATCACTGAAATTATAAAACGTAAGTCCTGCATTGTTCTGGTTAAACAAGCCCTCGTTCAGCACATATATACCGGCAGAATATACGGTTGTATCATTCTCCTGAGGCCGGGGCTGATCAGGTTCCTTGCGGCAGGATGAATGCAGCATCATCAAAGGAAACAGCATTGCCGTCAGCCACAACTGCCGGCACGGTAAGGCCACCGGTTTTATGTAGCACCTGTCTTTGTTCACTGTCATCACTCCGATAAATTTCATCATATCAAAAATCAAAAAGTAAAAGTGCCGCTGATTACAATACCCCTTCCGGGCATCGGAAAACTCCTGATTACCACATAGTCTTTATCAAAAAGATTGGTTACCCCTGCCTTAATCCTGTACTTGTACCTTCCGGCCTCAGGGTTCCATGCTACACCGGCGTCACTGATCCACCAGGAAGGAAGCAGGTTCTGCGGAATATTTTCTGCTGAAACATACCTGTAACCGTTGAAAAGAACGTTGTAGTCGAGTGAAAATGCCCGGTAACCGAATTGAAACATGGCAGAAAAGGTTTCATAGGGGATATAAGGAATCTGATTTCCGTAGACTGAAGAATTTTTATCGCTGATATCACTGGCCTTCTGGAAGGTATAGGCAAGGTTCACTGAAATTCTGCTGCGCCGGTTCATTGCCGCAGTGGCATCTAACTGAAAGTCCAGCCCCCCGGTGCTGACTTCACCGATATTCTGCATCGACCATACAAAAAGGTTCTGCGTGGGGATGGCAACAATTTTATTATGAACCCTGTTGAAAAAAGCATCGGCGCTCAACATGAGCAGCACGCCTTTGAAAGGCGCGTATGATCCAAGTATACCGGTGTTCAGCTGTTGCGCACTTTCGGGGAAGAGCCGGGGATTCCCGACCAGGGCGTAGTATAATTCGTTGAATGCCGGCATCCTGAATGAGTGCTTGTACATCATCCTGAGCCTCAGCGAAGGGACATCAGCAATCCTGACCGAAACTGAGAAGTAGGGAGATACTTTATGCGTAAGGTCTTCTTCGGACGCATTTTTCCCGCTGTCCTTGATGACACTTGCCAGAATTCCGGCTTCGGCGCCGGTATTCCGGGTTTGATGGGCCAATATTGCCGACAACAGAAAACTGCCCCGCCACGGATCAGTTTTGTATTGGCTTCCCGAAAAGGTATTCAGGATGAAATCTGATGCCAGTGAAGCGGAGAAATGCCTGCCGAGCGCAATTGTGCCTGCCTGCGACAGGTAAAATTCCTGCTGGAGGTAGCGGTTGTCAAGACTGTAGGTGTAACCAAGATAATCGGGATCGAGATAACGTAGCCAGGCATACGACCAACCGGCATTGGTAAGCAGTGAAACCCGCTTTTTTTCAGACATCAGCTGAAACCCCAGGCTCAGATCCTTATTGGTCAGCCGCTGTGAGGCATGTGGATTATAAAACACCACAGCGCCGGGAAGTCCGCGTTCGGCGTTGTAAAATCCAGCAAATACGCGTAATTCGGTGCTGTCGCCGGGCCTGGCAAAAAACCTGAGATTGGCCGACAGCGAGGTCAGGTCGCCATTGCCGCGTTTGAGGGTTTCAGATCCGGCAGGCCCGTTGTCAACCAGGTAGGAATAATCCCCTTTTGAAAAGAGCGGATTTACGTCTATGCCAATCCATGAGTCTTGCCCGGTTTTGTGATCCAGCCTCAAAAACGGATTGAACAGTCCGAACGATCCACCCTTAATGCCGATGTTGCCTCTTGTTTTATACTTCCCGAAGTCGGGCCTGATGCTCCTCAGGTTGATGATGCTGGCACCTGAGCGCGCCCTTGCCGGCATGGGCTCACTTCCTCCACCTCCCACGTTCAGGCTGACTTCCTCAAGATTCCCCAGCGGAAACTTACCCAGGTCAGGCTGACCGCTGGCGATGTCCGAAACCGGCGCCCCGTCGATAAAAACACCGGTATGCTGAGCACCGAGGCTTCTGACCATAACGGTCTTCAGCCCCCCCGCCCCACCGTAATCGCGCAGGGTAACCCCCGAAAATGTCCTGAGGGCATCCGCAACCGAATTTCCGGCAACAGCAGCAATCTGATTACCCGACAAACTCTGCAGCGGAAAAGACGAGAGCTCTTTCCGGCTGATTTTTTCCGATGCTATCTCAACCCCTTTAAGCAGAAGCGTATCGGAAACCGGCTCCTGGGCCGTTGCCCGGATGATCAGGACAGCCAGCAGCAACACGGTTACCGTTACATTTCTTCTCATTGGTCAACAGATTTTTATCGATGAGAATACTATTGCTTAACGATCTTCTTAATCGAAACGCCCTTTTCGCTGATCAGTTTCAGCAGGTAGATGCCCGGCTGCAGACCGGCAAGCGAAACTTCAGCCATATCGGTTAAAAGCATTGTTTCCAGAACCATTTTCCCGTTCATTCCGGTCAGCTGCAATTCACACTGTGCGCCGTTTTCAATAAAGAGTGATCCTGAAACAGGATTGGGATAAGCCCGGAATGTAAATGTTTCTGCAGAGACAATTCCTACATTCGAAAGTACCGAAACATTGAAAATGTCTGTCACGCTCAGCCCGGCAGCGGTAGCCACAACAGAAACTTCGCCTGACCCGGAAGCATCTGCGCTAAAGGTGAGCAGCAGTTGATTCCCGGTAATCTCTGCAGCAATCAGTTCCGGATTGGAATTGCCTGCTATTTCATACGCAAGATCTCCCTGCACGGAGTAAAAATAATCGTCAAGCATTACAGTAACAGGATCTGCATTGAGGGCCACTTCATGATCGGGGAGCCAGGCTGTCAGCACTGGTCCCTGCGTATTCAGAACGGTAAGATTATCCATGCAGAAATAAGCCGGTGTGTTGATGCCATAGTCTCCCGAATCGGATGATTCGAGGATGAAATGGAGCGATTTCACCGCGCCAAGGGGCTGCAGGTCCACCCAGCGCCAGTCATCCTGAATATAGTCGAGGGCATTGTCTTCATTTCTGAAATCAGCCAGGTAGTGCGTAATCTCCTGGGTCACGCTGTTGTCGGCCCTTAGCCCCCATACTTTCAACCTGAACCAGTCAGGATCATTGCCGGACTCACCCCCGAACTTTTTGTTGAACAGGGTTCCGTCACGCATGGTAATGTAAGCCATATCCGTGTTGGCAACATAAAAGCCGCCAAACAGGACTTCACTTCCATCCGTCGTTTGAATTACCGAAGGAATGGGATCATAAGTCCCGGTCATCCAGTCGGAACTTACATAAGTAATGGCAAAGGCCGAAGAATCTGCTTCAATGCCTCCCCTGCTTACGGCAACAAACTGATCATCGTTGTATGTACCGTTCAGCGTTACCCTGTTCGAATAGGTAAAACCTGACCAGGAGCCCGAACTCCCTTCATAAAGGAAACTCAGGGATCCACTTGTAAAATTTCCGGCAGATTCAGGCAAAAAATAACTGTCGGGTTCAAGATTCAGATCTTCAAAACCGGCAACCTCATTCAACACATTGGCATTGATCACCGCCACCCCGTCCAGGTCAAAACCGCCCGAATTAAAAGGAGTCGGGAAAGGTTCGTTGACAATGTGGCCTTCTGAATCAAAAGTGGCATATTCAGGATCGATACAACCCACTGCATCAAGAATTCTGACAAAACGGATGGCAAAAAGATCCACCATCGGATCATACTCCAGATCGCTGAGATCGAAAGGGGTGCCGAATCCCTGGCGGTACTTGCCGGCGAGGTTGTGAATCATGGTGGGGTCCAGCTCATCCCAGGCACCTTTCTGAACATCAGATGGCGTCAGCGAAACTGATGGAAAGCGGCTGTAATTCACTCCATCGGAGCTCACTTCAATAAACGCAAGTTCAAGAAAAGTATCGCCGAATGAATTTTCAAAAACCGCGAAATCAGGGCCCGGACCATTCACGATCAGGCGGTCAAAAGTAAGGGTAGCCACCCCCCCGTCGCCAAGACTTACCACACCGGTTGAAGTACCCTCGCCCGGCCCCATGGCGTTATAATGCCGGCCATAGGAGGCCTTGTTTGAGCCAAGGTTATACACACCGGTATCGCTGATCTGGATATAACCGCGTACAACTTCGGCCCCGGTGGCCCATGACCGGATAATGCTGCTGTCCATGGCAATGGCAGTACTCCCGGGCTGTCCGGCAGCCGGTGCATAAGGGCCCTGTGCAAATGTTAATGAGGTGAGCAGTGTAAATACCGCAAAAAGTCTGGTTTTAATCATGATGAGTAAGATTAGGTAATAAGTCCGATAGTAATTAAGGGATAAATTATGCTGTCTTCAGCGCGGGGAAACGGTTAGCAACCAGTTCATATAGATAGAATATGGCGAAACCGTAAATCAGGTCACCTGCCAGGGTATTCCTGAAAAAAGGAACCGCTGCAGCGTAACAGGCGGCAAGTCCCCCGCCGGTGAGCGGATAAAGACCCCCGGAAAGCCAGACCCCAAAGTTGGAAATCAGAAAGAAAATAACCGAAGCCGACAGGGAGGTAACCAGCAGTCTTCCGGGTGATAACTTCCGCAGGGCAACGGAGCCCAGCATGACGATCAGGGCAAATGCAAGGTAGGTAAAAAAAGCGCCATCGTAAAAAGCAACCAGCCGTCCAAAGAAAGCATAGTTCAGGAACAGGTCGCTGATCCATACCGCAGCAAGCGGGATAAGATAAGCCGAAAAACGGCTTTTGTAGCGGGCACCTCCGAAAAGCGCAAGGGCCGCCACCGGCGAAAAGTTAAAGGGATGCGGCAACAAGCGACTGAAAGCCAGCATCAACACCAGGGCAGTGATTACAGCAAACTGCAGGGTGATTTTTCCATGGTTCATTGCAGGATTTTTTTAATTAATTTCTGAATCATTCAACGTTCTTCAACACATACAGCAGGCATACATGAAACTGATCCGCGCCATGCAGGCCGCACGCCTTTTCATTGCAGGTTGCGCAACTTCCGGCTTTGATCCTTTCAACAAATGGATTATGCAGTAACGCTGAAAACCTGATTCAAAAACGACCGGTAAAAAAAAGTGAATACGGCCAGGCTTTCCGACAAGCAGTTCATTCTCCGTAAACTGCAAAATCCACAAGGCAAATGGCAGGTCTTCTGGCTTACTCCGTTTGTTTTCAACGCCTTCCCGTCAGTTTGGGGATAGACAGTGGCATTCTGTTGAAACCGTTTAAAGAGCTTACAGCAGCGGGAACTGCAGCCGAATTGCACGACTTTCCCTATTATCCGTTTCCGGAACCATTGCCCTGCAAAAGTATGAAGATAGATTGATGGAATGCAAATATTTCAGGAAAAGTTTTTCCAACCAAGACCTAAATATCACAGCTTAAACACATTAAACCGGACAAATTAAAATCGGTCTTTATTACGCAACCTGAAAGGCACATACCAAATCCAGAATCCTGTAATGGTAAGCACCAGCAGGGCGAGGCCGGTAAGGCTGGTATAAATCAGTTTGATATACTCTCCGGGCAAACCCAGTGCATGACCGATGATGGAACCATCATGAAATTTTTCAATAATATCGGAACGGCGGCGCTCAATCTTCAGCAACCTGCCGGTTGCACCATCAAGCTGAATTCCGTAAAAGTGACCGGAAAAAACAAACTTCACCATTCCATGCTCTTTTCTGACATCAATCCTTTCAAGATCATGTGAAAGCCCCGGGGAAACCGAGTCGCTGAGGATGCTGCATGCATTTATGTACAAACTGTCAAGCGTCAGCCAATCCTTCAGTTCCGTTGAGGTACCCCTCACTGATTCCGGAAGCAGCCATCCCCCGCTGTGCTTTTTCCATCCCAGCATTAGTCCGGTGACAGAAACAATGATAAATACAGCAAACAGATAGATGGCTGACACACGGTGAATGCTCCTGAAAAATTTCAAACTCCTGGCCTGACGCTGCTGATGGATTCTCCGTTTCATCCTGCAAAGCTAAGAAGCCCGGGCTAACAACGGCATGAGAAATTCAGCAAATGATATAATTTAAAGAAATTTGACTACATAAAAGCATGGTTATCATGCAAAAAGGGGATAATCTGCGGTCATTGTGAAATAACAACTCCGGCATTGCCGCATACCAACTCAATGGATGGTCATATCCGTTTCACCCTGCTTCTGCCTTCCCTATAAAGAACTTCGAGGATACCGGAAGCGAACTCAAAGCGGTTGTTCAGGATCATTGCGGCAATAATATAAGGCTTGAAGCCAGCTTCCTTATAAGTCTGAATCCGGTACCGCTCAAATACACCGGCGGATACTTCGCCCCGCGCGCACGAAACCCCGGAGATATCAGCCGGAAGACAGTGCATATACAGCGCATTGCCATCACGGGTCAGTTTCATCATAGCTTCATTGCACTCCCAGTTAATGAATCGGGCATTGTTGGCCAGACATTCCTGTTCAAGCGCTTTCAAACCCTCTTTATCGCCTGTCTTAAGCAGCCCGGTGCGCTGTTCCATCACGGCATAGGGCGCCCAGCTTTTCGGATAAACAATGTCGGCGTCCCGGAAGGCTTCTTCCATGGTATTCACCACCCTGAAACTTCCGCCCGATGCCTTAGCCTGCCGCCCTGCCCTATCAACCACCTCCGGGATCAGGTTATAGCCTTCGGGAAAGGCAAGGTCAACCTCCATCCCGAACCGCGTCATCAGACCAATGATGCCCTGTGGCACGGAAAGCGGCTTTCCGTAGCTGGGCGAATAAGCCCAGGTCATCGCGATCTTTTTCCCTTTCAGTTTATCCAGCCCCCCGTAAAAATTGACCAGATGCAGCAAATCTGCCATGGATTGGGTGGGATGATCGATGTCGCATTGCAGGTTGATGATTCCCGGCCGCTGCGGCAACACGCCGTTGCTGAAACCGTCGTCGAGGGCAGCCCCCATCTCAAGCATATAGCGATGCCCCTCACCAAGAAACATGTCATCACGGATCCCGATAATATCGGTAAGGAAACTGATCATATTCGCTGTTTCCCTGACGGTTTCCCCATGGGCGATCTGCGACTTTGCCTCATCCAGGTCCTGCACTTCCAGACCAAGCAGGTTGCAGGCCGAAGCGAATGAAAAACGGGTACGGGTTGAATTATCGCGGAAATTAGATACCGCCAGTCCCGAGTCAAAGCACCGGGTGGAGATATTCCGGTCGCGCAGATACTTCAACTCGTCAGCTACCAGTAATGTTTGCCGGAGATCGTCCTCCGTCTTGTCCCAGGTCAATAAAAAGTCCCTGCCAAACAGTCCTGTTTTCAGACTGTTCAGTTCATCGGTCAGTTGCTGAAATGATTTCATAGATCAGTGATTAATTCCGGACTGGCCTCCCGCGTATTTCTCCCTGCAGGCTTTAACCGGAAAACAGTATTAATAATTGTACAACTATTCTGAGCATTAGTTTGCCTCGTGCCAGGATTTCAGGACCTCTGAAAAGCGAACGCATATGCGGCATAAAATGCAGAGGCTGTTACCAGATGCTCTACGGGCACTTTTTCATCGGGTGCGTGCGCCAGTATTTCATTGCCCGGCCCGAACCCGATAACCGGAATTCCGTATAATCCGTTGATGGTCACTCCGTTGGTTGAAAATGTCCATTTATCCACCAGCGGCTCCCTGCCAAACAATTCCCTGAAAGCCTTCACGCCTTGCATCACAGCCGGGTGATCTTCGGGGATTTTCCACGTGGGATAATATTTCTCCATTCCGTAACGCAGTCCGGTATATGCCATTTCATCGTAATGCAGCACTTCTGCAATGGCATCCATTCCTTTGATGATTTCCTCAATTTCGGCCACTGCCGTTGCTTTGGTTTCGCCCCAGGTCAGACGCCGGTCGAGGTGCAGACGGGCGAAGTCGGCGACTGCGCAAAGCGAAGGGCTGCCCGACCTGATTTCTGAAATGGTCACACTTCCTTTACCAAGGAATTCATCTGCAGGCAGGCGTTCGTTGAGCCTTTCAATTTCGAGGGCGGCACGGGCTGCGGCATAGATGGCATTCTTGCCGCGTTCAGGGGCGCTGCCGTGACAGGAAACACCGTTGAAGGATACAGCTATCTCCATGCGACCACGATGACCCCGGTAAATATTCAGATTGGTAGGCTCGGTGCTGATGACCACATCCGGCCTCAGCCCCTCCTCTTCCACCAGGTATTTCCAGCACAAACCATCACAATCTTCTTCCATAACACTGCCAACCACGTAAAGGGTCAGATCATCAGGAACACCGGTTTCCTTAAGGATACGCCCGGCTGTTACGGCAGCGGCGGGACCCCCTTTCTGATCCACGCTGCCCCGGCCATGTACAAACCCATCCCTGATCTCCCCCCCGAAGGGATCAAAGCTCCAGTTGGCGGCATTACCCACATCTACGGTATCCATGTGCCCGTCAATGGCAAGGATGCGCTTTCCGTTGCCGATGCGTCCGATTACATTCCCCAGCCCGTCAATCCGCACCTCATCAAATCCGGCTTCTTCCATCTGCCGCTTCAACTCCAGTTGCACCTCCCTTTCGTGCATGCTCACCGAACGGATCTGCACAAGCCTGGAAAGGTTTGATGCGGTATAATCCCTGTATTTGCCGGAGAGCGCGCTGATCCGATTATAAATTTCTTTCATAAAGTTTCTTCTTCTATGGGTGATGACTGATTTACCTAAGGGATGTTTTCGGTTTTCTTTCTGATTTCTTCAAGACTGAGCAACACAACCTCTGCCGTAGCCGGAAGCGAAAAAAGCGGCTCAAAGCGGTGGTCTCCGGCTGCTGAGATGGCGTCCTTGATGGCCAGCCATACCGAAAATGCAAGCATAAAGGGAGGTTCTCCCACGGCCTTGCTCTTGCGTATGGTGCCTGTATTGGGATAGTCACGGAGCAGTTCCACATTGAAAACTTCCGGAATATCACCGGCTGTTGGTATTTTGTATGTATCCGGTGAGTGGGAAAGTAACCGCCCTTTGTCGTCCCATTTGATCTCCTCGGTGGTGCACCAGCCCACCCCCTGGATAAATCCTCCCTCTATCTGGCCCAGGTCAATCTGTTCGTTAAGCGAATCTCCCACATCGTGCAGAATATCGCTGCGCAACAGCCGGTACATTCCTGTGAGCATATCTGTTTCCACCTCCGAAACAGCCATTCCGTATGCGTAATAATAAAACGGGTTTCCCCGACCGGTTTCCCGGTTGAAATGGATGCCCGGGGTTTTATAAAACCCGGTAGCACTCAGGCTTACCTGGGCCAGGTAGGCCGCCATAACCAGTTTCGGAAAGGAAATCCTGATTTCGGGCTCATCGGCGGTAAAAACAGCATCCTCCGCAAAAACGATCCCACCATGGTGCGGGTCTTTCGCCCCGGCTTTTATCAGTTCGGCGCAGGCGACCGGTTTCAGCCTGGCTTTAAGGGTTTCTATCGCATTCTTTACCGCCATGCCGTTCAGATCACTTCCCGAAGAGGCTGCTGTGGCAGAAGTATTCGGCACCTTTGAGGTGTTGGTCGAGCTTACTTTAATATGCCTGGCGGAAACACCTGATTCAGCAGCGGCAATCCCCAGAATCTTGGTATGCAGACCTTGTCCCATTTCGGTACCGCCATGGTTTACTTGTATGGTACCATCCTTGTAAATATTTACCAAAGCCCCGGCCTGATTCAGGAAAGCGGTGGTAAATGAGATCCCGAACTTAACCGGGGTAAGCGCCAATCCGCGCTTTTTCCAGCGGTGCCTGCCGTTGAAAATATCAATCTCAGCCCTGCGCTCTTCATACTTTGAGGAAATTAAGAGCCTCTCATATATAACGTGCAGGCGGTTATTAAGGATCAGCTCTCCGTATGGGGCCTGGTTACGTTCATCGATACCGTAGAAATTCAGTTTCCTGATGCCGGCAGCGTCCTTTTTCAGCAAACGGGCAATCCGGTCAACGGCATTTTCGATTACCGCCATGCCCTGGGGACCGCCAAAGCCGCGAAAGGCCGTGTTTGAAGGCAGGTTGGTCCTGTAAGCCCTTCCTGTAATGCTGATGTTCGGGATGTAATAGCCATTTTCGGCGTGAAACATGGCCCTTTCGAGTATGGCCAGGCTCAGGTCGGTTGCGGCACCCGCGTCACTGTTCAGTTCAACCTCATAAGCCAGTATCCTGCCTTCTTCATCATACCCAATACGGTATTTTGACAGAAAGCGGTGGCGCTTACCGGTCATAATCTGATCGTCGTCGCGAAAAAGGTGAATCTTTACCGGACGACCGGTGGCATTGGCAAGCAGGGCAGCCCAGGCGGCCACATGATTTGCCTGCGTTTCCTTGCCGCCGAAAGCGCCACCCATCCGGCGGACCTCCACCTCCACTTCATTCCGGGGAATGCCCAATACCTCCGCAACAATAGCCTGAGTCTCGGACGGGTTCTGACTGGAGGCATAAACCGTCATCTCCCTGCCCTCGCCCGGAACCGCCAGTGCCGACTGGGTCTCAAGATACCAGTGCTCCTGCGCCCCGGTCTCCAATATGCCTTCAAGTTTCAGCGGAGCCGTCTCCATGGCACCGGCAGCATCCCCGCTCAGGATATAACGGGGTGGTGCAATCAGGGCATTTTTGGCGATTGCATCCCTGAGCGTCAACACCGCATCAAGCGGCAAATATTCAATCCTGATAAGCCGCTCAGCTTCAAGGGCTGCCTCCTCATTCTCCGCAGCAATCAAAACAACCGCCTGCCCCGCAAAAGACACTTCACCTTCAGCCAGGCAGGGTTCATCATGCACAACCGGCCCCATCTGGTTCTTCCCGGGGATATCCTTTGCAGTGATGATCGCAGCAATACCGGGCACCCCGGCGGCCTTAGCGACATCAATATCATTGATGCGGGCATGCGCGTGCTTACTGTATACTACCCTTGCAACCAACTGCCCGGGGCCACTCTCCATATCGTTTACATACACCGAACGGCCGGTAACATGCCCGGTTGCACTGTTGTGTTTGAGGTCATGACTTTTCATCCTGCCAGCCCTTCCGTTTCAACAAAGAATTTCAGCAAGAGGTTACGGGCAATCAGGCTGCGGTAGGCAGCCCCTGCCCTGACATCGTTCAGGGGAGTGAATTCCTCTTCCAATAGCTTCATCGCCTGCCTGATCACCGCTTCAGACCACTCCTTTCCGGTAATAAAGCGTTCGGTGTTTACGGCCCTGACGGGTTGCGCCGCCATTCCACCGTAAGCAAGGATGATGCTTTCCACTGTCCCGTTTCGGGAATCCAATGAAAATCCGGCGCTTACGGTTGAAATATCAAGATCCCTGCGTTTGGATACTTTGTATGATGTGACAATGGTTCCCGGATGAGGTTTGGGGATAACGACCGCAGTAATCAGTTCGCCGGGCCCGAGGCAGGTCTTGCGGTAACCGGTAATAAAATCCCCGACCGGGACCATGCGTTCACCTGCTGCCGACTGAAGCTTTACTTGCGCCCGGTAAGCCATCAATACCGGCAGGGTATCACCGATGGGCGATGCCGAAGCAATGTTCCCGCCAAGGGTAGCCACGTTGCGGATCTGCAGGGAGCCGAACCAGTCAAGCATGTTTTTCAGGGCCGGCAGACAACCCGCGCTGGTTTGCCTGAGTGATTCTATGGTTAACCCTGTACCTATTACATAATGATCTTCAGATTCAGCAAAAAACCTCAACGCTTCCACATCTGAAATATCCAGCAAAACCGGCAACAACTCCTTTTTTTTGGTCTGCCGCAGCGCAAGGTCGGTGGCACCGGCAACAACCTGCGCTTCGGGAACTTCACGACGGAGATTCAATGCATCGCTCAGGGTGAAGGCTTTGTAATATGTCTGCTTCCCGCTAAGCAGTCTTAGCGGGATATCTGATTTCATGGCCTCAAGCTGCGCGGCAACATCAGCAGCGGTTGCCGAAAACTTATCGTTACCACCCGGTTTACAGGCTTCTGATGCCGCGGAAATAATAGACTGGTATCCTGTGCAACGGCATAGGTTTCCGGCAAGGGCCCGCTCAATCACTTTCTTGTCAGGGGCGCTGTGATTTTTATACAATCCGAAAAGGGACATCACAATACCCGGGGTGCAGTAACCGCATTGGCTGCCGTTGTGCGCAATCATTGCAGCCTGCACCGGGTGGAGGTGATCGCCTTCAGCGAGATGTTCAACCGTTATAAGTTGCTTGTTGTGCAAGGCAGGCAGAAACAGCAGGCAACTGTCCGCGGCTTTGTACACCAGCTTCCCCTCAACCACTTCCGCGATCACCACGGTACAAGCGCCGCAGTCGCCTTCGGCACATCCTTCCTTTACCCCTTTGTAACCGGGCAGGGAACGAAGATAATTAAGCACAGTGACAGAAGGAAGCAGCGCCGTTTCCTTTGAAAAATCCACTTCCACAAGCCGGTCATTCAGCAGAAACCTGACCTTGTTACCGGTAGCAGTCATTCTTATTTTCGTTTATTCTTAATGTCTATAAGCCTGGCCAGTATGCTGACGGCAATTTCGGCCGGTGTTTCGGCAGCAAAGGGGATGCCGATGGGCATATCCACTTTGCCGAGCACCTCCGGGTTGAGATGATGCTTATCCAGGGCACGGGCTTTTATTTCCGCAACTTTGCGTTTGCTGCCGATCATTCCCAGGTAGGCATAATCACGCGGGGCACAGGCGACCATCAGTTGTTCGTCGTACTCATGTTTGTGCGTGACAATGACAATATAGGTATGCTCCCCGTATTCAATGTTGTCAACAAACGGGATGTAATTGCCTGACAGGGTTTCTGTATCGGGAATGTTCCAGTTACTGAAAATGCCCTCCCGGTCATCAATCACAGTTGTACGGAAGCCGAATGACGGGGTGAAAGCGGCAAGGGCCTTCCCAACATGACCAGCTCCGAAAATATAGAGCCAGGGAACCACCCCGATGGGTTCAAAATAGATATCCATGGCGCCGCCACATTCCATGCTGAGGTCGTCAAGCAACTCAAAGTGCCTGGTAAACGGCACCCCTTTTTCAAGTGCCTGCAGGGCAATTTCCACTGCCTGATGCTCAACGGCACCGCCCCCGATGGTACCCTTTGAGGTGCCTCCGGCAAGAACAAGCATCTTGGTACCGGCCTTCCGGGGTGTTGAACCGGACGTTGCCGTAACAATACAGAGCACTCCGGGCTGCCCGCCCTCTTTTAAAGCCCTGAGATCATCAATAAAATCAATCATAGAATTCAAAATTCTGAAGGAAAGGCTAATTTAAGATAATTTCTCCTGAAACAGATGCGCTCCTGATAAAAAAAGAACAAAAGGAAACGTTCCGGAAACCGGAAAGCAAAATTCCGCCCGTCAGGACACTAAATAACTATTGCTTCCCGGCAAAAAACCCGCTCAAACTATAAAAAATGCCCCATTATGGGACACTGCGTCCTGAATTAAAACTATTTTCTCTTTACCGAACAAACTTATTCCCTCAGGAATAATTTATAATCATTCTATTTTAAATTTTTAATGCATTGATATACTGATTTTTGCAAATTTATATTTTAAAACTTTTAAATTCTGGCACGGTACATTCTGATCCGCTGGCACATTTTCTGACTTAATGCTATCAGGAAACAAACCGGGTAACACCGGAACCGAACCGGAAACAAACAACAAAAAAATAAACAACAAAAAACAACAAAACAATGAAAAAGGTAACTATCATTCTTACGGGGGTAATTCTGATGGCCATCAGCGCAATGAACGTTAACGCCCAGAACACAGCAACTGAAACCGCCGAGGCAAGTGCAACCATTCACCAGCATCTTTCACTTTCAAAGGACGTTGACCTCGCTTTCGGCGGAATCATCACCGATACCGACGGAGGTACCGTAGCAATTCCCGCTACTTCAGCCGGAACTCCCAACTACAACGGCCTTCCTGCTCAGCTTGCCACAACCACCTCTGCAGCTAAATTTACCGCCAGCGGCCAGGACGGTGCAACCTTCGACATCACCCTTCCCACCTCTGCTACAATTACAAATGGCTCGGAAAGCATGATCATTGACAATTTTATCAGCAGCACAGGAAACGACGGCGTTGTTCTCTCAGGTGGTGCTACCGAGTTCTTTGTCGGTGCAACCCTCAACATTGCCGCCGGACAGGCTGCCGGAGAATACACCGGAGAATTCGATGTAACTGTAACTTACGAATAATAAATAACAACTCATATTAAAAGGGTGTCGGTTTCCTTCACCCTTTTTTATTACCTTTTCAGTTCTTTACATAATCCAGTTTAACCATGATGACCCGAATCACAACCGCAGTGGCCTTATTCCTGCTGTTGTCCCTTGCAGGCCGGTCGCAGGTTTCGCTCACAGCACAGGCGTACGCCGAGGTAATGGAAGCCCTCTCGGCCACCGAAACCAGCCAGATGAACTTCGGCAGGTTTTCCACCCTGATGAACGGAGGGCAGGTAATCCTATCCCCTTCGGGAGAGCGGAGCAGCCAGGGATCGGTGATGCTGAACGGCGGATTTGCCCAGCCCGGCATCTTTACCGTTACCGGAGCGCCCGACGCCTCCTTCACCATTCAGCTGCCGCAGGGACCCGCCCTGCTTATGCACCAGGGAAGCAATAAATCAATGACCGTGGACGGATGGGCCTCGGACCCGCCGGCCGGAAATGGAAACATCATCCTGCAACAGGGACAGGAAACCGTCAGCATCGGGGCAACCCTGCAGGTCGGCCCCATAGAAGATAACCCCGTAGGTATGTACACTGGTTCATTCAGTCTTACCTTTGCCTACAACTGACCATTGCAGGCACCAGCAAAAAAGCGCAGCTCAAGCATGCGCTTTTTTATTTTTACAGAATGTATCAGCTAGGAAGTGTTCAGGTGTTTATGTGTTCAGGTGTTTAAGTGTTCAAGTGCTCAGGTGCTTAGCGAAGCGGAGTCCCGAAACTGCGGGATTCAGGTGTGTAAATGTGAGAATGTGGAAATGTGGAAATATGTAAATGGAATCCGGTTGGCGCGGACGTCCTCGTCCGTGACCATACCCATTCAACAGTTGGCGCGGACGTCCTCGTCAGTGCCTGCATGGCCCTTCAACTTAAAACCAATCCCCACACCAATAAACCAGATTTGCCAGGAAGACTTGATTGTCTGTTTGTTGAATAATGAGGTCAGATGTACCGGATCCTGTTCCTTTGAAAGTCACTGGAACGCGTCGGAACCTGTCTTAGGGCACGGTGCTGCCCGGGTATCGGGGATGCGCACACACTCATTCATAACATTCGTGCATTCGTGGCAATCTTTAATTGCCTGCCTTTTTCTGTTTACGCGGATGTCCACGTCCGTGCCTATTCATCTTAGAACCAACCCTGTTGGCGCGGACATCCTCGTCCGTGCCCTTTCAACTTATAATCAATCCGCACTCTATTAAATCAGACTAGCCAGAAAGACATGACAAGTCAAAAAGAAGACTTGATTGGTCTGTTTGTTGAATAATGAGGTCAGATGTACCGGATCCTGTTCCTTTGAAAGTCACTGGAACGCGTCGGAACCTGTCTTAGGGCGCGGTGCTGCCCGGGTATCGGGGATACGCACACACTCATTCATAACATTCGTGCATTCGTGGCAATCTTTAATTGCCTGCCTTTTTCTGTTTACGCGGATGTCCACGTCCGTGCCTATTCATCTTAGAACCAACCCTGTTGGCGCGGACCTCCTTGTCCATGCCCGTGCCCATTCATTTGTTGGCGCAGACGTCCTCGTCCGTGCCAGTTCACCTTAAAACCAAGCCCTGGGCCATTATATCAGTGTAGCTTAGAAGACCTAACAAACTGGAAGATAACTTGTCAGGTCGGTTCATTGATGATAGCAGCCTAAATCTGCAGGGAAGTCAGGAATTTAGGGGACGGCAATTCGAAATCCGCTCCCGATTGCCATCGGGACCAAAATCCGAACCGGAGCAAAGCGGAGCTCACCGAAGATGAATCCGAAATTCTGCGAATCCTGCGTTGTAGCCTGTCGGAAAACGCCTGCTAACAAGATTATGTTTTTCTTTGTAATCCCAGTAACGTAAGGAAGTGCGTAAAAATTTTCAGCATTCGCATAAGCGGCCTTCTAAAGTTGACCTTCAAAGGCTTAAACTTAAAGGAATGAATGGCCAACTTAAAAATGAAACAATGGTCAAGTTTAGGCAGCCGCATTGCGAATGCGCGGCCCCGCGGCCTGAGCGGATAAAAAGATGAAAGTCAACAGTTTGTGCTGACATCACTGAACATAGATTGGAACATCAGTAGAAAGAAGACCTGACAAGCCGGAAGAAGACTTGTTAGGTCAGTCCCCGGTTGGCAGCGAAAGCAAAAAAACGATAATAATATTTTTAAATAAGTCCCATCTCGGGACAGTCGGTAAAATATCGGGACAATTCCAGCCCCTGAGATTCCGTGGAGAACGGGAAATATAATTTAGAATAATTCTATTCAACAATTTTATTTCCCTTATTTTCAACGTATTAAGATTTTTACAAAAAAATTATTCCACTTTGGCACGGTACACAAACAGCGAATGGCACATTTTCTGACTTAATGCTATCAGGAAACAAACCGGGTAACACCGGAACCGAACCGGAAACAAACAACAAAAAAAATAAACAACAAAAAACAACAAAACAATGAAAAAGGTAACTATCATTCTTACGGGGGTAATTCTGATGGCCATCAGCGCAATAAACGTTAACGCCCAGAACACAGCAACTGAAACCGCCGAGGCAAGTGCAACCATTCACCAGCATCTTTCACTTTCAAAGGACGTTGACCTCGCTTTCGGCGGCATCATCACCGACACCGACGGAGGTACCGTAGCAATTCCCGCTACTTCAGCCGGTACTCCCAACTACAACGGCCTTCCTGCTCAGCTTGCCACAACCACCTCTGCAGCTAAATTTACCGCCAGCGGCCAGGACGGTGCCACCTTCGACATCACCCTTCCCACCTCTGCTACAATTACAAATGGCTCGGAAAGCATGATCATTGACAATTTTATCAGCAGCACAGGAAACGACGGCGTTGTTCTCTCAGGTGGTGCTACCGAGTTCTTTGTCGGTGCAACCCTCAACATTGCCGCCGGACAGGCTGCCGGAGAATACACCGGAGAATTCGATGTAACTGTAACTTACGAATAATAAATAACAACTCATATTAAAAGGGTGTCGGTTTCCTTCACCCTTTTTTATTACCTTTTCAGTTCTTTTCATAATCCAGTTTAACCATGATGACCCGAATCACAACCGCAGTGGCCTTATTCCTGCTGTTGTCCCTTGCAGGCCGGTCGCAGGTTTCGCTCACAGCACAGGCGTACGCCGAGGTAATGGAAGCCCTCTCGGCCACCGAAACCAGCCAGATGAACTTCGGCAGGTTTTCCACCCTGATGAACGGAGGGCAGGTAATCCTATCCCCTTCGGGAGAGCGGAGCAGCCAGGGATCGGTGATGCTGAACGGCGGATTTGCCCAGCCCGGCATCTTTACCGTTACCGGAGCGCCCGACGCCTCCTTCACCATTCAGCTGCCGCAGGGACCCGCCCTGCTTATGCACCAGGGAAGCAACAAAATAATGACCGTGGACGGATGGGCCTCGGACCCGCCGGCCGGAAACGGAAACATCATCCTGCAACAGGGACAGGAAACCGTCAGCATCGGGGCAACCCTGCAGGTCGGACCCATAGAAGATAACCCCGTAGGTATGTACACTGGTTCATTCAGTCTTACCTTTGCCTACAACTGACCATTGCAGGCACCAGCAAAAAAGCGCAGCCCAGACCTGCGCTTTTTTCCCAAAAATCAATCAGTTTTATCATCAGTGACTTTTACGTTATGAAGGATGCAAAGAGAAACTCCTTTGGCAGTTTCGGTCAAATAACGTAAGTTTGAATCCTCAAAACGTACACCCATGAAAAGAATAAAAAGCATCTGTTTGTCTGCATTGCTGCTGACGTTGTCACTCCTTTCAATCCTTCCGTCCGCTGCATTTGCCCAGGGCGATCTGCTGATTACGCCCCGCCGGGTGGTATTTGAAGGAAGCAAGCAATCGCAGGAGCTGACCCTGGCCAACACCGGCAGGGATACCGCCAGGTACAATGTATCCTTTGTGCAGTACCGGATGAATGAGAACGGATCTTTCGAGCAGATTGAGGAACCGGATTCCGGACAATACTTTGCCGATAAATACCTGCGCTTCTTTCCCAGATCGGTCACCCTGGCTCCGGGAGAATCACAGGTAGTAAGGATGCAGTTCCGGCGCATGCCGGACATGGAGCCGGTTGAATACCGCTCGCATGTCTATTTCAGAGCGGTACCCAAAGAAACCGCGCTGGGCGAAGAACCGCAGCAGGACAGCACTTCCATAGGCATCCGGCTGATCCCGATATTCGGGATTACCATTCCTGTTATCATCCGTCCGGCAGAACTTTCGGCAACTACCGAACTAAGGGAAATTATTCTGGATACAAAATCTGATACAATCCCTTATTTATCGGTTACTTTTCACCGTTCCGGCGATAAATCTGTCTACGGAGACCTTACCGTCAGTTGGATTCCTGATAAGGGACCGGCTGTTGAAGTCGGGATTGTCAGGGGCATAGCCGTGTACACTCCCAATAAGGTTCGCCGGTTTAAAATGCAACTGCTTAAGAACGAAGAAATTGATTACACCAAAGGCAAACTGCTGGTACGCTACCAATCGCCGGGCGACCTGAAACCGGAGGTGTATGCAACGCGGGAGATATCCCTGCAATAGCATAAATGCGACCGGGATACCGGCACATTAACACCAGACTGATCTATGGGAATTGCGAAAAGAGCCGAGAAACTGAACATCAACTGCCAAAAACCCGGCCATGTTACTGCACGGCACCACAATTCTTCAGAGAAAAGCATTACTTACAAGGGTTGGTTTTCTATCATTACGGGCAGCATCAGGATATCCTTCACGCTCTTTTACCTGCTGTCCCTTCTTCTCTTTTTGTCCCATTCCCGGAATATTTACGCACAACCACAGTCGCAGACTTTTACATCCAGTGGCAATTTTACTGTTCCGGCAGGGGTTACACAGGTAGTCGTGGAGTGCTGGGGTGGCGGCGGTGGTGGCGGCCGGGCCCGCGGCAATCCGGCCACTGGCGGAGGCGGCGCCGGCGGGAGCTATGTCAGGAGCACCCTGAATGTCGGTCCCGGAGACAGCTATCAAGTTAGTGTTGGGGCCGGCGGATCAGGGGGAAACGGTACAGGGACAACAACACAACATGGCCGTGACGGAGGCGACAGCTGGTTCGGATCGGCTTCAACAATCATCGCCAAAGGCGGCGCCGGCGGGCAAAGTGCCGGAAATGTCAATAATTCAAACGGGCTCCCTGGAGTTGGCTCTTCCATTGGTTGCATTGGCGATATTGTCTATGCCGGAGGAAGTGGTTCACAGGGGGATTATACCAGTGGAAGCGGCTACAGCGGCGCCGGTGGCGGCGGCGCGGGATCAACCGGCCCGGGAGGCAATGCCATCAACGGGTCGGGCGGCACCGGCACATCCCTGAATGGCGGCAATGGCGCCAACGGAGTCGGGAACAACACTGCAGGCTCAGCCGGCAGCGCTTATGGCGGAGGTGGATCAGGTGGAAAAGCCAATACCAGTAGTGACCGTAACGGCGGCAGCGGTGCAAACGGACTGGTGCTGGTAAGCTGGACGCTACCCCCTTCACTAATTTCATCTTCATCAGGTATCGACTTTGGATTTGTCCCTGCCGGGACAGTTTCGGCAGTCTCATCCTATTCAATCAGCAGTCCATACCTGATTGGCGCGCCGGGTAATATTTCCGTTACAGCACCTTCAGCTTTCGAAATTTCCCTTTCATCTTCTTCCGGCTTCGGATCTTCCCTGAACATTCCTTTCACTGGCAGTATACTGGAATCCACGACCATTTACGTCAGGTTTGCCCCGACAATATCCAACATGGTTTATAACGGATCCATCAGCCATTCCGGAGGAGGTGCCAGCCTGGAATTGGCCGTTACGGGAAACACCATTCCTGCGTATTGCACCCCCACCTATTCCATAGGAACCAACGACGGAGATTATATTTCACTCGTTCAACTGGGCAGCATCAACAATGCTACCGGCCGCCTCGCAGCACCATACTATTTTTATTACAGCGATTTATCCACCGACCTTACGGCTGGCGCTTCGTACACCATAACTTTAAGTGCGGGGACCTATCCCTCAGCCAATAACATTACGGTCTGGATAGATTACAACCAGGACGGTGTTTTTGAAGAATCTGAAAAACTGGGCAATGTAACCCTGGGGGCTGCCCCGGCCACGGGAACCATCAATTTCACAATACCTGCAGGAGCAGTCAGCGGCACTACCCGCATGCGGGTGCGCGAGGTCTGGAACACTTCTAACCAGGACCCCTGCACAGGTTATTCATACGGAGAAGCAGAAGATTACAATGTAAATATCCTTGCATGTGACCTTTCCGTATCTGCAATCGCAACTGAGACCTGCCTGGGTTCACCTTCGGGAACCGGCACCATAACTGCCGAAGGCATCGATGGCACCCCTCCATATACATACAGCCTCAACGGAGGTGCTTACCAATCATCAGGTATATTTACAGGATTGGCTGCAGGTTCATATCTGATTTCAGCGAGGGATTTTCATAATTGCGAAGCCTCAACCACCGTCTCTGTAAGTGATCCGTCAATTTCGGGCGACGATCAGACTATTGCCGGTACAGATGCCTGGAAAGGACATTTTTATGACGGGACGAATTTCAACAGTTATATGGGTCATTTTGATGAAACAGAACTGTTTGACCAGAATTTCGGAGGAAACCAAAATTGCTTCGAAGTCATTTCCAGCGCAGCGACCCGATCAGTTTACACCGAAACCTTCTCGGTGCGTTACCGGATGAATTCCACCGGAAAGGGGCTCTATATTGCTGATTTTGGTTCAGACGACGGAAGCCGCCTGTTTGTGGACGGCCAGGAGGTTTATAACGACTGGAGCGACCATGCCTTCCGTTCCCGCCCCCGGGTGCTGTTCAGTTTGAGCGGCAGCAGCAATCTGGCTTATGAATTTTACGAAAACAGTGGCGCCAACCGCGTGGTCTTCCAGAATCTCACCCAATTAATAGAAAACAGCCTGACTGTCAACACGGAACAAACTCTCTGCACCGGAGAGACGGGCGCTGCCATCAGCGGCGATGTATTCGGAGCCCTTCCTTCCGGCATTACCCCTGAGGAAACAGGCTATCAATGGACTTACAGTACCTCCCCCGATGGTGCACGCACAGCCATCACCGGCGCCACTGCGGCCAACTATGCGCCTAACACAGCGGTCGCTCCTTTCAATGTGCCGGGAACTTATTATATTTATCGCAATGCCAGCCTGAGGAGTACCAACAATGTATCACCCAACCCTTACATTGCGGTCAACGAATCCAATGCGGCCGTTATCACCGTGGAAGTACCTCCTGAAATCACTGTACAACCGGAGGATCAAACGGTTTGTCAGGGCGCTCCGGCCGTTTTTGAAGTCACTGCTTCCGGAGCCGGACTTTCATACCAGTGGTACACCGGCAACGGATCCTTGTGGTGGCCGCTGAATGAAGGCGGAAATTACGCCGGCACCAATACTGCCTCGCTCACCATCAGCAATACCGACACCTGGATGAGCGGACAGCAATTCCGCGTTGTGGTAAGCCGAAGCACAGGCTGCCAGACTACTTCCGATGCAGCCACCCTTACGGTGAATGCCTCTCCTTCCATATGGAATCAACCGCAGAGCCAAACCCTGTGCGAAAACGGTAACACCTTCTTCGATGTCAATTCTTCCGGAACGGCATTTCAATGGCAGGTCAATACCGGAGGTGCCGGGTGGACAGATGTTACGGATGAGCCACCATATTCAGGATCAAATACACGAACCCTTCAACTGACAAATACCCCGGTCCTCCTTTCGGGCAATATTTACCGGGTAATCGTATATACCGGGAGCTGTTCAGTCGTTTCTGAGGAAGTGTCCCTCACGGTAAATTCATTACCTGTGATTGTTGATCATCCTCAGCCGGCCGTATCCTGCGTCAACGGTGATGCCATATTTGAAGTCACCGCCTCAGGAGAAGAATTAACCTACCAATGGCAGACATTCGGAGGCAGTTGGTACGATATCAGTGATGGAGGGATGTATGCCGGCACATCTACCAATCAGTTGACTGTGATGAATACCCAGATGTGGCAGGATGGCTATCGTTTCAGGGTTTTGGTAAGTTCAGCCTCCGTATGCACTGCGGTAAGCGATGAAGCCGGTCTTACGGTTACCAGCCAGCCCGATATTTCCATTATATATCCGGGAACCCCTTACTGTAACGGCATTACGAATCCGCAACCTGTGGTCATTAACGGCCCCATGGGGGGAATCTTCTCTGCCATACCCGCAGGTCTTGCGCTGGATGCCGTTACCGGTGACATCACCCCATCGGCAAGTGCACCAGGCTCTTATACCGTAACTTATTTCTACGCGGGTTGCGGCGGACTGACCGCCACCACCACGGTTGAAATCACTGAAGGTTTACCTGCTGCTGTGAGCATCACTGCCGATCCGAACCCCTTCTGTCAGGGCGCTGCCGTAACATTTACCGCCACCCCGGCAAACGGCGGACAAAACCCCGTTTATCAGTGGAAACGTAACGGCATCAATGCCGGACAAAACAGCCCGGTCTGGATTCTTGAAAATCCGCAACCCGGCGATGTCGTTTACTGCGAAATGATATCCGATGATCCATGTTCCGGCGGAAATGTGGCCACTTCAAACACCCTTGTATTGTCAGCTGCTGCTGCCCTCAGCAACAACAGCCTGAATATTGAATACGGCAATCATGGATCGGTATGCGCCACAGCCAATGAAAACTCAAGCGCCAACATGAGCGTTCCGGCGGGAACTGTAATCGTGCATATTGAATTTGCCAGCTATGGCACACCAAACGGCAGCTGCAACAGTTTTACCTATGGCAGCTGCCATGCAAATACCAGTTATAGCGTTGCCGAGACCTACCTCCTGGGCAACAACAGCGCCGTAATTCCCGCGACCAACGGCGTTTTCGGTGATCCCTGCGTCGGAACTTACAAAAGACTTTACATCCAGGCGATCTACGGAGAACCCATCTGTACCGGGTCCACCCCCGGCCAGATCAGCGGATCCATGCCTGCCGGCGGCGATGGAAACTACACCTATCTCTGGGAAAGCAGCACCACGGGGCCATTGTCCGGATTCGCCCCTGCCCCCGGTATCAATGACCAGCAGCATTATACCCCCGAACCACTGAGTGCCACAACCTGGTTCCGGCGCACCGTCTATTCTGCCGGATGTTCAGATATTTCAAGGGTGTTGCTGATTCCCGTTTCGGGACAAAATGCCTGGACGGGAGATACAGACACCGACTGGAACAATCCGGGAAACTGGAGTTGCTATATTCCCAACCTGACCACCGATGTCACACTGAGCAGCGGACTATCGAATTATCCGGTTCTTTCCGCAGGCAGCCCTGGCATGGTCAGAAATCTGACCATTGAATCCGGCGCTTCACTGACTGTTTCCGGAAATACGATGCAGATTGCCGGAGCAATCAGCAATAACGGGACTTTTGATGCCACAGCAGGGAGCATCGAAATGAAAGGGAGTGTGCTGCAGGTAATTCCTCCGTCCACCTTCCTGATCAATACCATCAAAGATCTGATTATCAGCAACAGTCAGGGAGTATCCCTGACAGGCGAACTGAACATTCTGGGCTATGTAAAAGCCGCGGAGGGCAACCTTAACGCGGACGGCTACCTGACCCTTATCTCCTCCGAAACACAAACCGCCCTGATTGACGGAAGCGGAAATGGCGATGTTACCGGCGAGGTGCACATGCAGAGATACCTCTCATCCGCTTTCGGATATAAATATTTGAGTTCTCCATTTTCGGATGCGACGGTAGCAGGGTTCGGCGAAGAAACCGACCTGGGCGCATCCTTTGCTGAATTTTACCGGTACGATGAAGACCGTGAGTCAACAGGCTGGGTTGCTTATACCGATCCGGCGGCTCCACTTTCTCCCATGTCCGGCTACGCGGCCAATACAGGCTCAACGCCAGCTCCGATGCTGATGAGCCTGACAGGCCGGGTGAACAACGGAGTGCTGACGCCGGTCGCCCTTTACAATCATGACAAAACATACACCAGAGGTTTCAATCTGGTCGGGAACCCCTACCCTTCGCCCATCAACTGGGATGCTGCTGAAGGATGGGTACGTTTAAATATTGATGATGCCGTTTATTTCTTTGATGCAGGCGGCGCCGACCGTTATGCAGGGACCTACAGCACCTACATCAACGGCATATCAAGCGATGGTTCGGCCGGGCCAGTGATAGCTTCCATGCAGGGGTTCTTTGTGCATGTGAGTGACGGCGCTTATCCGGTGGAAGGTCAGTTTGGCATGGATAACCGGGTAAGGGTGAATAACCTGTCTGCGGCATATCATAAAAATACAGAAATTGAGTACCGCCCCCTGATCAGGCTGAGTGCAGCCTATGAAGCGTCGGGGGAAAATATCGACCACCTTGCCGTGTATTTTGTTGAAAATGCAACACCCGGGTTTGATTCCGGCCTTGACGCCATCAAACTCGAAAACACAGACCCCGAAGTACCCAATTTTTATTCAATTACAGAATGCGGACGAAGACTCTCCATCGGCGCCTGGCCACTCTCGCAGGCGCATGAGATTCCCCTGGGGATTAAAACGGAGGAGCAGGGAATGCTTACCTTTAGCCTGATTTCGGAAGAGAACCTGCCGCAGGGGAAACGGGTATATTTAAAAGACAAGGCAAACGGCACGGTTCAGGACCTTAAACTGAAGTCCGCCTATAAAACCAGCCTGGCGGCGGGTGAAGTGAATGAGCGGTTTACGCTGTTACTCAGTGATTATGACCTCTCGCAGGAAACCTTCGGCAGTGGCAGTGCGGATGCCATGGTCAGGGACGGATTGATTTATGCGATTATAAGGCTCAGGGATGAGCAGGTGGAAATAAAATTACACAATATGGCCGGTCAGCAGCTTATGGAGCGCACCCTTTACGGGGAAGGCGAGCACAGGCTGGGGCAGGCACCCGCTCCGGGCGTTTACATCATAAGTGTATTCACCGGCATGGGCACCATTTCAAAAAAGATTCTGGTACAATGATGAATCCGAAGATAAGAACCATTTATAAGATATCCTTTCAACTGCTATTGCTTATACTGCTGGCTTTTACCGCCAGGGGGCAGGAAGATCCGCCCCGTCCGATGAAGGTTTCAACTTACCAGCACCTGAGTTTTGGCGCATTCATCAACGGCAGCAGCGGAGGGACCATCACCATCGATCCGGGGGGCTCACGCAACATCACCGGAGATATAATCCCCATCTATCATGGATATCAGTACCATCCGGCAATTTTTGAAGTGGAAGCCAACGCAGGTGTGGTCATCAGCATATTAAACGGCCCCGACATTACCCTTACCGGCAGCAATGGCGGCAGCATGCAGCTGCACCTCGGACAAAGCCTGCCCGTTTCGCCCTTTATCAATTCCACTCATCCGCCTTTCAAAACACAAATCATGGTAGGCGGCACGCTGATGGTGGGAAATTTCCTGGCAAACCCTCCCGGGGATTACACCGGGCAGTTCTTTATTACCTTTATTCAGGAATAATCACGATAGGCTGATCCGGCAATGACACTACCCCGCAACAGCACAAATACCCGACCCCGGCCGGTCTTATGGAAAAGGGCGGCGGTTGCGCTGATGCTGACCTTTGTAACCATATTCAATGCCATGGCGCAGGAAGAGCCTGAATACGATGAGATCGGAATTTTTCTGATGATTCAGGGGATAGGCGGGTTTGAAATGGATGCCATTTACATGAATGACAAGCTATATCTTCCGGTTGGCGGGCTTTTCGGTTTTCTGAAAATTAACCACGAGCTATCAAAAAATTATGATTCGGTGAGCGGCTTTTTCCTGAATGAGCAGAACCGGTATCTCATTTCCTATACAGGACAAACCGCAACCGTTGGCAACGAAAAATACCCGCTTGACAAAACAAACCTTTTAAGGACAGCTGACGGGCTGTACATGCGAACCGATGTCTTCGGAAAGATTTTCGGCCTTAACCTGAATTTTAATTTCAGGTCAATGTCCATAGAACTGAAGACACACCATGAATTGCCCATCATCAAGGAACTGAGACTGGCCACGATGCGTAAAAACGTAAACCGCCTGAAAGGGGAAGTTACCGTGGACACCACCCTCAAAAGACAATATCATCCGGCAAGGGGAGGAATGGTTGACTGGTCAGTGATCTCGTCGCAGATCGAAGGAGGCAGAAGCGATACCCGGGCCAGCCTGGGCATGGGCGCTGAACTGCTGGGCGGCGAAACCAATATCATACTTAACTACTCCAGCCGCGCAGGATTCGAAGAGCGGCAGCAACAATACAGATGGCGCTGGGCCAATAATGACGCCCGGGCCGTCAGGCAAATAACGGCCGGAAAGATACAACCCCGTTCTATCTCCTCTATTTACGCTCCGGTGATTGGCGTTTCGGCGACCAATACCCCCACCACTTTCAGAAAATCATTCGGCAGCTACCTGCTGAGCGACTATACTGAACCCGGATGGACGGTTGAACTGTTTATCAACAATGTGATCGTTGATTTTACCACGGCCGATGCTTCGGGATTTTTCAGTTTTGAAGTTCCGCTGGTTTACGGCATTTCCGAGATTACCCTGAAGTTTTACGGACCATGGGGAGAAGAAAGAATCCGGGAACAAACCCTGAATATTCCCTATAACTTTCTTCCTAAAGGTACACTTGAGTATAACGTCAGCAGCGGTATCGTCAGGGACACAACCAATGCGCTTTATACCCGTACCGAAGCAGGCGTCGGGATTCACCGGAATTTAACGGTTGGCGGGGGTATTGAGTACCTTTCTTCAGTCAGGAGCGGCAGTTCCATCCCGTTCCTGAATACTTCATTACGCTTCCTGAAAAATTTTATGTTTACCGGAGAATATGCCCATGGAGTCAGAACCCGCGGCCTGCTGAATTACCGCCTGCCTTCCAGTCTGATTATGGAACTGGATTACACCCGCTATGCGCCCGGTCAGCAAGCCATCAGCTTCAATTACCTTGAGGAGCGGAAAGCAAGCCTTTCCATGCCGGTCAGGCTGGGAACCTTCCGTAGTTTTGCCAAGGTAGGATTCAGGCAGAATGTGCTGGAACATCTCACCTTTTCATCTGCCGAAGCAATGTTATCCTCCTATTTCGGGAATGTAAGTGCGAATGTCTCCGGATTCGCAACCTGGATCACCAAAGGCAGTCCTTACATTTACTCCAATATTTCACTTGGATTAAGGATGGGGCGCAACACCAACTTCAGGCCCCAGGCCCAGCTTGACATTACAAACAAGAAGCTTGTTTCGTTAAAAGCAGAACTGGAACATACTTTCTCACAAAAAGCCCATCTCTCACTTATTTATGAAGAGAATATCCGCTCGGTTTACCGGAGTGTGGAACTGGCATTCAGATACGACCTGAATTTTGCCCAGACCTCAGCTTCAGCAAGGATAGCCAACAAACGCCTGTATACCACCGAAAGTGCAAGGGGTAGTTTTGCCTTTGGCAGCGGGAACGGCGCAGTGCTTGCCGACAGCCGTTCAAAAATCGGCCGCGCCGGCATCACCATTGAGCCTTTCCTTGATATGAATCACAACGAAAAACGCGATGCCGGAGAAGCTGTCATTGAAGGGCTGAATGTCAGAATCAATGGCGGCAGAATACTCAATGACAGAGGCGATACACTTATCCGCATCATTGAACTGGAACCGTTTGCATCTTACCTGCTTGAAATCGATGACAATACACTGGAAAATATCGCCTGGCAGATTGAGGATAAAAAAATAAGCGTCTATGCAGATCCCAACCAGTTCAAGAGGGTTTATATTCCGGTAAAGGTCATGGGTGAAGTCAACGGGATGATTTATCTGAAAGACGGCGCACAGGAAAAAGGGTTGGGCAGGATTATCATCAATGTTTCAGATTCGGCAGGTAGAATGGCAGGCAGAATTCTCTCGGAACAGGACGGATTTTATACCTTCCTGGGTCTGGCTCCGGGCAGGTATACCGCCACCATTGACACGATACAACTCAGCAGGCTGGGATTGATCAGCAATCCGCCCGCTATTGAATTTGAAATCGTACCATATAAATACGGAGATATTGCCGATGATATCAGTTTTACGCTCACATCAGCCTTGCCAATTCCGACAGGCGAAGAGACGGGGGCCGCTGAACATTATCCTGCTGATGAAAATCCTGCAGGAGCACCAGATGTTATTGCCATTCAGCCTGATACCATTCCTCCAATTTCAGAACCCGATGAGACATCAGGCAAACAGAAACCCGTGGAGCCGGGAGAAACAGCCCAAAAACCGCAACCTGAAGTTATTGAGGGGGATATCAATCCGGCCGCAGGCATTTATTATGTTCAGTGCGGCGCTTTTGGTAATCCCGGCAGTGCAGAAAAATTAAAAATGAAAGTTTGCGGTCATACAGAAGCGCCGTGTGGAATTATCATGGAGAAAGGTTTGTATAAAGTGAGGCTGGGATACTTCAGTAAGCGGCAGGATGCGCTGAAAGAGGCCGGAATCCTGAATAGCAAGGGCATTGCAGCGCAGATTGGAAAATCCGAAACCAGATAATACATTTTGCCTATTTCAATAGACCATGCAAAAGAAAGCCTATCCGGAGATTACAACCGCCAGAATTATACTCAGAAGATTCAGCGCGGAGGATGCAAAAGACGTTCAACGAATGGCCGGTCGCGAAGCCGTTGCATCCAATACCCTTGCCATGCCTTTCCCCTATCTCGACGGAATGGCCGAAGCCTGGATCGCCACGCATGAAAAGGAGTTTGAGGAAGGAAAGTCAGCTGTTTTTGCCATCACACTCAAACATAACGGTCAACTGATCGGCGCCATCGGGCTTTCAATGCAACTGCATTACAAACTTGCAGAACTTGGCTACTGGATTGGCGAAGAGTTCTGGAATCAGGGCTATTGCACAGAGGCGGTAAAGGCAGTGCTGGATTTTGCGTTTAACACGCTGCACCTGCATAAGGTAACAGCAAACCATTTCGCCGGCAATCCGGCTTCCGGACGCGTAATGGAAAAAGCCGGCATGCATTACGAAGCTACCCTTAAATCACATATCCTTCACTGGGGAAAATACAAAGACCTGGTTTGCTATGCAATTTTCGGGCACGGGGATTGACGCCCGAAAAACAGCTCACCGTTTGTAATACCATGACTTAAAATAGAATTAGACAGGTATCAGAGGCGAAAACAAGAATAAATTACCATCCCGATAAATCTCATTACCAGAAAAATTTTGTTGTAAATTAGCCAATTGCCGTATTATCAGATACACTCTCAACTATATCTGTCAGGTTTTACAAAAAACATTCCGGATATGTCCTTAACCAACAGTATTCTCCGCCATTTGTCCTGGTCATTTATTATCCTGATCTCTGCCTGCGGGCCGGGCAACCTGCTTAGGGTTGAGTCAACGAATTTCGATCAGCAGATTGATCAGTACCAGAACCTGGAATTCAATTTTAACCGTGACCTTGCCGTTGATTCCGTATTCAACCGGTGGGACTCTGCGGAATACATAAAGATTACCCCCGCTATTCCCGGGCGGTTTAAATGGACTTCGGCACGGCAACTTGTATTTTCACCTGCAGTGCCGTTTGCACCAAACACCGACTACACGGCCACGCTTACCAAAGAATTGTCGAAATTCGGCGAAAAGAAATACAATCCTGCAGATGAGGAGATCCGGTTTCACACGCCTTATCTTGCCATAGATCAGGCCTATGCCTACTGGGGTGTGAGTGAGGCGGATCCCGGGCAGGTTCAGCTAAGGATGATCATTGTTTTTAATTACGAAATCGAGCCGGGCAACATCCGCAGTTTCCTCTCAGTCAGAAATAACGACCAATCCCTGATGTTTGATGTGATCAGCAGGGAAAATCCGGCTGAAGTAGAGCTGGCCATCCCCGTCAACAGCGGAACCGCACCTGAAGGTGAAATTACCATCCTAATGGGCAAAGGCATACAATGCAAAGGCTCAGACCGCATCAACCCGGAAGAACTTTCAACAGCCCTGTCTGTTCCTCCCCGCGACAGGCTTGAGATTTCGGGTGTTGTGGCCGATTATGAGGAGGGCGAAGGGGTGATCCGCGTATTCACCTCCCAACCGGTGGTGATACAGGGAATGAAAGGGCTTCTGAAGGTAAATCCTGAAATCCCCTTTGAACTGAACTCCATCGGCAACGGCTTTGCGCTGAAAGGCAACTTCGCCGACGGTGCCACTGTTGAACTTTCCGTGTCGGGTAAGATCAGGGGCATTTTCGGACCGGAACTGGGCAGTGATCAGAAATACACCGTCACATTCGGCGCCCTGCAGCCATATCTCGCATTCAGCGACCAGAACAGCCTGTACCTGACCCCGGCAGGTGCCCGCAACCTCGGGCTGAACATCATCAATATCCCGAAAATTAAAATTACCGTATTTAAGGTATTTGAGAACAACATCCAGCATTTTATGCGCAACGGGAAAAGCTGGAACTGGTATTACGAGGACGATAATTATTACGACTCATACGGTTACAGTCTGGACGAAAATTACGGGAAGGTAATTTCGACCCGCGAGATTGATACACGCGCACTTCCCCGTAAAGGCAACATCAGGCTGCTTAATCTGAAGCCGGAAGAACTGGAATTGACGGCCGATGCCAAAGGGCTTTACCTGATCAAGGCCGAATCTGTTGAGAAATCGTGGTTGATCGATGTTCAGCTGGTGTCGGTTTCAGACATCGGCCTTATCGTGCGCCAGGGTGTTGATGAAATTTTTGTAGCCGCCCGTTCCATTGCCACCGCCGGTCCGGTTGAGGGGGTTACCATCCGGTTTATCAGCCGCAACAACCAGATGGTACACCAGGTAACTACCGGTGCTGATGGAACCGCCATCTTCAGGGATATGCAGAAAACCATCCCTGGCTTCACCGTCACCATGATCTCCGCCAGGAAAGACCAGGACTTCAATGTTTTGCTCTTTGACCGGTCAACCGTTGAAACCTCCCGTTTCGATGCCGGAGGTAAAAGAACAGCCGGACTTAAATACGATGTATTCTTTTACGGCGACCGGAACCTTTACCGGCCCGGAGATTCCGTTTTCTGCAATGCAATTGTCCGCAGTTTTAAATGGGAAACCATTCGGGAACTTCCGGTAAAATTCAGGATAATGGCGCCTGATGGCCGCGATTTTATGGTAAGGCGCGCCATGCTGAATAAAAACGGGGCGGCAACGCTGAATTTCAGCCTGCCGGCCGCTGCGCTCACCGGAACTTATGTTATTGAGATGCTTGCATCGAACGATGTGCTGATGGGCAGTTACCGGATCGCGGTCGAAGATTTTATGCCCGACAGGATCAGGGTAGACGTTAAAACGGATAAAGAAGTCTACAAACCGGGGGAAAGGCTTACTGCCGGTATAACTGCAACCAATCTGTTCGGCCCTCCGGCCTCCGGCCGCAAGGTGGAAAATGAACTGCGCATCAGCCGCAAGGCATTCAATCCTGCAAAATATCCCGATTTCAACTTCAATATTTTCACGCCTGCTGACATTTATATCGAAAATCAGGTGAACGAAGGAGTAACGGGACCCGATGGAAAACTGGCACATCAGTTCAATCTGCCCGGTCATCAGAACATTGGCATTCTCGAAGCCAGATTGTTCACAACCGTTTTTGATGAAACCGGCCGGCCAGTCAACCGTTACACACCTGCAGAAATCCTGACCCAGGAATATTTCCCCGGCATTAAACGCTTACCAGGCTGGGTTTCAACACAAAAACCCATCAACATCAGTCTGCTGTCGCTCAACCGTGCCGAAAAGCCTGCCGGTGGCGGAGTCAGGATTGAAATCGTTCACCTGAAATGGGAAACAGTGCTCGAACGTAACTATGGCCAGACCAGTTACCGCTCACAGAAAAAAGAAAGCATTGTATTTTCGAGGGAAGTCACCATTCCTTTACAAGGCTACACATTCCAGTATTCTCCACCGCTTTCCGGAGAATATCAGGTCAGGGTCAGCAATACCGGCAGCCCCAACTATGTAGCCGAGGGCTTTTACGCCTATGGGTGGGGCGATGCGGGGAGTTCATCCTTTTATGTGAACCGCGAAGGCGAGATCGGCATAGAAACCGACCTGGAGCAATACAAACCGGGAGATCTGGCTAAGGTGCTATTCAAAACACCATTTGACGGCGAGTTGCTGGTAACCATCGAACAGGATAAAGTGCTGGAGCACCATTCCCTGCAAGCCTCCGGCGGGGGCGCTACCCTTAATCTGAAAATCAGTGAAGCATTTATGCCCAATGTATATGTCAGCGCGACACTGATCAGGAAAACCGACAATTCGGGCCTGCCGCTCACCGTTGCTCACGGATATTCCAGCGTAAAGGTTGACCTGCCCAACCGCAGGCTAAGCGTTTCCATTGAGGCTCCCGCAAAATTGCGCTCAAAAGTAAAACAGCAGGTAAGGATAAAAACCGCCCCCCATGCCGAAGTTACCATTGCTGTGGTGGATGAGGGAATTCTGCAGATAACGGATTATAAAACGCCAGACCCTTATCACTATTTTTACCAAAAAAGAGCGCTAGAAGTAATCCCTTACGACCTTTTTGACGAACTGTTTCCCGAATTGTCAGGCGGCAGATCGGCAATCGGCGGCGACCGGGGCTTCGATATTGGCAAACGGCTGAACCCGCTTACTTCGAAACGGGTTAAACTGCTATCGCTCTGGAGTGGCATAAAAAAAGCAGATGCCAGGGGAGAGGTGGTTTTTAACATCAGCATCCCGCAGTTTTCAGGAGCTGTCAGGGTGATGGCCCTTGCCTACACGGAAAAGCAGTTTGGATCCGGTGAAAAGCAGATCAGGATTGCCGACCCGTTGGTGATCAGCAGTTCGCTTCCCCGCTTTCTCAGTCCCGCTGACGAGGCAGAAATAATGGTAACCTTTACCAATACCACAGATAAACCGATGACCGTGAAACCGGCCATCAAGATTTCAGGCCCGCTGAAGGCAGGGAAACTCAGTGAACCGGAATTCAGGTTACCGCCCAACAGTGAAAAGCAGCTGTTCTATCCCCTTACAGCCGGGGGGGCTACCGGCAAGGCTGAAATTACCGTAAATGCGGCAGCGGCAGGCGAAACCTTTACCGAATTAACAGAAATCGGTGTAAGGCCGGCTGTAAGTCTGGAGAAAACAGCGGAGGCAGGAAGTATAAAAGGCGGGCAGAAAGTTGCACTTAAACCGGCGACAGCATTCATGGAGGGAACGGCCTCGGCAAAACTGCTGCTCACCCGGTCACCAGCCGGACGTTATGCCCGCAACCTGAGCGAATTGGTGAATTATCCTTATGGATGCCTCGAGCAGACCATTTCGGCAGCCTTCCCCCAGCTCTATTTCGACGACCTTGCCGGGATGCTGAAGCAGGGACATTTGGCCGGGAAATTCAATACTGCGGAAAATATCAACGAGGCCATCATGAAAATCGCTGCCCTTCAGCAGTACAACGGCGGCCTTGTCTCCTGGCCTTCGGGCGGAGAAGCGCATTGGTGGAACTCAGCCTATGCTGCCCACTTCCTCTATGAAGCCGAAAATGCCGGGTATACAGTCAACCCCGTTGTGGCCGGCAATATCTACCGCTACCTCACTGAAAAAATCAAACAGAAACCGGTAACAGAATATTTCTATAAAACCGAAGGCAACAACCAATGGCAGCGGAGATACCAGCCAAACCGCGAAACCTTCTATTCGCTCTATATACTTGCATTGGCAGGAAAGCAGCATTTGCCCACTATGAACTACTATAAGGCAATGGCGGGAGAGTTGAGCACCGACAGCCGCTTTATGCTTGCCTGTGCCTATGCCCTTGCCGGCGACCGCAGAAGTTTCGAGGATCTTTTACCCCGCTCCTGGGATAACAGCACAGAACCCGCCGTAATGAACGGTGGCAGTTACAGCTCGCCATTGCGCGACAGAGCCGTGGCCCTCTATACCCTGGTAAGCGCTGATCCTGACCATCCGCAGGTTGCCATGCTTGCACGGCAGGTGGGTGAGATGATGAACGCTTCCCGCTGGATGTCCACCCAGGAAAGAGCGTTCTCTCTGCTGGCATTAGGCAGGCTGGCCGGACAAGCAAAATCCGGTAGCATCTCCGCCGGTATCGCTGTAAAAGGCCGGCAAACAGTATCCTTCAAGGGAGATGACCTTTCGCTGGATATAACCGGCTCAGAAGCAACAATTACCACAAGCGGCACAGGCACGCTATACTATTATCTCGAAACGGAGGGCATTCCGTTGCCGGGAAAAAGCAGGGAAGAAGACAGGGTATTATCCGTCAGACGGCGTTTGCTCAACCGCAACGGTGCTCAGGTCGACCCGCATGAGATCAGGCAGAATGACCTGATCGTGGTTGAAATCACCCTTTCGACCAACGACAACAGCACCGTTGAAAATGTTGTGATCACCGATATCCTGCCGGCCTGTTTCGAAGTGGAAAACACCCGCCTGACTGCCGACAGAGGCATTGACTGGGCCAAAGAACAATCGGTTCCCGACTACACCGATATCAGGGACGACAGGATCAATCTGTTTGTCAATGCAGGCGGCAAACAGCAGAAATTCTATTATATGGTCAGGGCAACCTCCAAAGGAACCTTTAAGCAGGGACCGGTAAGCGCGGATGCCATGTATAACGGACAGTATTATTCCTACCATGGATCAGGAGAAGTCAGGGTAAAATAAAGGATATGATCAACTTCATGGATGTATTTACAGATGCACAGCAATGGCTGAAATTATTCAGGCACGACCTGGCTGATGCCCCCTGGACGCTGATAATTGCAGGCTGGGTATTGCTTTACCTGCTTTTTCTGCCCTTTTACTTTCCCGGAAAAGAACAGGTTGAAGCCGGCAAGATAAAACAAAACCTGATGTTTCAGGGACTGTTAACCGGTGTGCTGAGCGGATTACTCACAGGGGTGATTTTTGCCATTGCACCGGTTTTGGTGCTTGTCTGGCTGTGGATCACCCTGGTGCCCGCGATGCTGGGTTTTATCAGCGGGTTGCTCAGGATAGTTACAACCGGCAAAGGGAATGTCATGGACAATGCCTTGCGCATCCTGGCAGGCAACTTTTATATAGAACCCGGGCAACCTTTATTAAGGGGAATTCAGCAGGGGCTTGGCCGGCAATTCTGGGAGCAACCCCAGACCCTGCTCGGCAATGCCGTTGCCCATCTGCTTAACAGCGTATGGTTATTCGAGAAAACCATTGCCGGGGGCGGGGCAACTTTTATGCAGGGAAAAGTCCCCATGGCCAACGGTGTCACTTTCGGATCTTTTATTTTAGTGAATGATATGGGCGGACCGGTAGTTGAGAAAATGCTGGTACCCGGCAGACAATCCCCCCTGCTCAAGCTGCTCAGGCATGAATACGGGCACTATCTGCAAAACAGGGAGAGCGGATGGCTGTATCTTTTTAAATACGGTATTCCCAGCGCCGGGATGATCGTCTGGCCGGAAAAAGATGCAGAATTCCGCTCCGACAGACATCTTCTTATCCAAAACGGAACCACCCCGCTTTTTAAAAGTTACGGAAACACTTATCAAAAAATCAAGCCGGCCTGGTGGGAGTTTGCACTGATGATTATCGCCATTACCGCGGCTGCGCTTTGGGGTGGCCCGGCGGCGGGAGCCGGCGCCTGGCTGATGACTGCCGGGGTGATCGCGGCGTTCAATTTAAAAAACAGGTAGCAGGGGAATCCCCGATAATAAACGCCCGCCGGAAAATGTCCCGGCGGGCGTTTATCTTTGAAGTCTTCCAATTGCGGCATGGATCTTAACAGATGATGAAAACATCAGGTAACAATCAACCGGCAGGTATCGTCAACTTCAGAACAGAGAGAAAACCGCTTTCTCTCAGCTGATACCATCCAAAACTCAGAATGGCCAGAACTGGTTGTCGTACCAGATGTCTTCCTTCAGCTGTTCATTCAGTTCATGCAGAATCTTATGGTGGCCCTTCTCCCAGTCGGCAAGCCAGGAATACAACTCCTTTTCGTTGACATCTGTCGCTTCTGCCGCCTGCCTCGAATATACTTCAATGGCTTTGGTTTCCATATCGATGGCTGCGGAAATGGCTGCAGCTTCAAAGCTGGCGGCACTGATCTGCTTCCTGATATTGTCCGAAAGGATCAACTCCACCACACCGGGATCGGCCTTCAGGTCGATTTTCCCGAATTTCTGATCCTTGCTGTAGCTTGCAAACTGCTTTGAAAGGAATTCCACATGCGTTTGTTCCTCTTCAGCCATCATGCTGAAGATTTTTTTCACCTCTTCGCTTGATGCCTGCTCGGCAACCTTCTCATAAAATGCCTTTCCCCTTTTCTCCATCAGAATGGCAGTCTTGAGGATTTCGGTAGATTTTTTGTTCTCCATAACTATATTGTATTTGATGTTTCGCAGCAAAAGGCAATCCCTTACAAACCTACAAAATTACCCTGATAAAAAACATGAAGGCCCGAATAAAGTTTAGACCGAAGCCGGAATTAATCGCTAAATTTGCATGACCAGCCGGATTCAGGCACTATCAGAAAAAGCAATCCACAAGCGGCATGAGCGGAAATATCAGCATACTGAATACCCTTTTCAACCAATGGAGCGGAAAGGAAGCCATCAAAACAGAAATATTGCCGGCTTCAGGCTCTGACCGTGTTTATTACCGCATTTCGGGGCAGGACATTACCGCTATTGGTGCATGGAATCCGGACAAACGTGAAAATATTGCCTTTACGGCCTTTTCGCGCCACTTTGCCGCGAAAGGCTTACCGGTACCTGAAGTCTATCTGAATGATGTATCAGGAATGGCTTACCTGCAAACCGACCTGGGCGATCAGAACCTTTTCGGGATACTCAGCGAAGAAGGCTTGTCCGAACGCGTGAAAGGGCTCTACCGGCAGGTGGTCCGCTGGCTCCCGCGTTTTCAGATCAGCGGCGGCGATGGCCTCGATTATTCACTCTGCTATCCGCGACGGGCATTCGACCGGCAAAGTATGATGTGGGACCTGAATTATTTCAAATACTATTTTGTCAGGCTCTCCGGGTTTAATTTTGATGAACAGGCGCTCGAGGATGATTTCGACCGGCTGACATCCTTTCTGCTTCAGGCTGATTCAGATTATTTCCTTTACAGGGACTTTCAGTCGCGCAACATCATGATTACCGGCGGCAATCCGTTCTTTATCGACTTCCAGGGAGGCCGGCAGGGGCCGCTGCAGTACGACATCGCCTCACTTCTTTTCGATGCCAAAGCCAATCTGCCCAACATCTTCAGGGACGAGTTGCTCAACCTTTACATTCAGGAAGCTTCCCTGCTTACAAAAATTGACCGGGAATCATTCCTGAAGTATTTTTACGGATTCGTGCTTATCCGCATCCTTCAGGCGTTGGGCGCCTATGGTTTCAGGGGCTTCTATCAGAAAAAGGAACATTTTCTTCAAAGTATTCCCTTTGCACTCGACAATCTCGACCATCTGCTGACCCATCATCATCCGGAAATTGAAATGCCTGCGCTGGAGAAACTGTTGCACAGGTTTATCACCAGCGAAAGCCTGAGAAGCCATGCAAAACCAGCCCTGAAAGTCAGTGTGAACAGTTTTTCATACAGAAACAGTATTCCTGAAGACCCCACAGGTAACGGTGGCGGCTTTGTATTCGACTGCAGGGCCCTGCCCAACCCGGGCAGACTCGATGAATACAAAAAGCTCAGCGGTCAGGATGATCCGGTGATCCGTTACCTCAGCGCTCAGCCTGAGACCGGCATTTTCCTCGCCAGTGTCTTTACCCTGGTGGACCAGGCCGTGGAAAATTACATTTCGCGCGGGTTTCAGCACCTGATGGTAAGCTTTGGCTGCACCGGCGGACAGCACCGCTCGGTATACTGCGCCGGACAGCTTGCCAAACACCTGAATAAAAGATTCGGCATGCAGATACAGCCCGATCATACCCAACGCGCAAACTGGATTGCATAAAATCTGTTTATCCAAAGTCAGTCAACCGTTAACTTTTTATATTAAAGGACAACAACAGATAAAAAATTCCATTGATCATGAGCAAGACCATGTGTGAAAGAGGGAAAAAGGGAGAAAAAGATACCAACGAACCAAAGTACAAATGCAAAAAATGCGGTGCCCTGGTAAAAAAAGAGAAGCAGGTCTGTAAACCAAAGGAATTATAATTTTGAACTTATCAATGCATGAAAGAACCATTCGATATCGAGCCTTTTAAGGCCGAAGCCGAAGTCATCAGGCAAACCGTAGAGCAAATCAGAAAGGATTTTGCCATGTTCGGGCTTGATGTGGATTTTCCACTGAACATGAATATGGCCTATACCGAACTATTCAATCAGCTGGATTTTCATGTTTCAGGACTGCTGACGGGAAACGTGCAGAAGCTGATGGCCCTGCTTTACCAGATTGACATTCCCGAGAAGAGTATCCTGAAAGCCTGGGAGGCCCATCCCGAATTTTCCCATTCGCAGGTAATCGCCGAACTGGTGATCTACCGGGAACTCAAAAAGGTGATTTTCAGGAATTACTATAAATATTATAAACTCGACGATTCTCCCGCAGAATGAAAGCGATGATACTGGCGGCCGGACTGGGCACCAGGCTGAAACCGCTGACCGACCACTGCCCGAAGGCGCTCCTGCAGGCCGGTCCCTACACCCTGCTCGAATTTGCCATCCGCAAACTGAAAGCAGCCGGATTTAACGAATTGATCATCAACGTGCATCATCATGCACCCATGATCATCAGTTATCTTAAGAAAAACCTGAATTTCGGCTGCGAAATCAGCATTTCAGATGAGTCGGATCAGCTCCTCGACACGGGCGGAGGAATTCAGAAAGCATCCTGGTTCTTCAGCGACGGGCAACCATTCCTGGTGTATAACGCAGATATTATCGGCGGCCTCGACCTCTCTGCACTTTATGCCATGCACCTGCAACAGCAGAGCCTTGCCACGCTGGTGGTACGCAGAAGGGAAACAAACCGCTATCTGCTTTTCGACCAAAAATTGCGTCTTTCCGGATGGGAAAACCTGAAAACCGGCGAACAGCGCATGGCCCGTGCTGGTTCTACTTCACTTATACAACTGGCCTTCAGCGGCATACATGTGATTAATCCGGAAATATTCCCGCTTATCCGGACAAAAGGCAGATTCTCCATCATCGACACCTATCTTGCGCTGGCCGGAAATAATCTCATTACAGGTTACCTTGACGAAAGTCAACTATGGGCGGACGCCGGAAAGCCGGAAAGCCTGAAACAGGCCGGTGAGATAGCAAAACTGATTACTTTTAGCGATAGAAATCCAGCATGATGCATCAGCCGTTTCTTGAAAAACTTGCCCTTCATATCCGCGAAAAGCACCCCGGTCTGGGACAGCGCCTGTGTATCGTCCTTCCCAACCGCAGGGCCGGACTCTTCCTGAAGCGTCATCTGGTCCCGGCCGGAGGAGCCCCGGTGTGGGCGCCATCCATCTTTTCTATGGAGGATTTTGCCGCCAGGCTCTCCGGGCTTCAGGTAGCCGATCCACTGGAACTGATGACCACGCTGTATGAAGCACACCGGAAAACCGAAGGCAGTGCCGCTTCGGACTTCGACGGATTTTACGGCTGGGGACGCGGGCTGATCCGTGATTTCGAAGACATTGACCAGTACCTGATCAAACCGGACACTTTGTTTACCTACCTGAGCGAATCCAAAGCCATGACGCTCTGGAACATGGATCAACGCCCGCTCACGGACTTTGAATCAAAATACCTCAGATTCTTCAATTCGCTGACTGCTTATTATCAAGAATACACCCGGGATCTGCTCGGCAGAAAAAATGCCTATCACGGACTTGCCTGCCGTACCATTGCTGAAACGCCTGAAGCTTACTGCGATGCTGTTCAATGGAATCATATCATCTTTGCCGGATTCAATGCACTAACGCCTGCGCAACGCACGATGATCCGGTATTTTATCAAAGCTGAAAAAGCTGAAATCCTGTGGGACGCTGACGCTTACTACCTGGAAAATGCCCATCAGGAAGCCGGACTATTTCTCAGAAAATACAGGGAAGACCGGGACCTGGGCAGATTTGATGAAATCACCGACTATTTTAAAACATCCGCACGGAATATCACCATAGCAGGGGTGCCACGTTTCACCGCACAGGCCAACCTGGCCGGAAGCATTCTCAGAAATCTCACGGAAACGGGAGACCCGGCTATCCTCAACAAAACGGCAGTGGTGCTGGCCGACGAATCCCTGCTGCTTCCACTGCTCAACGCCATACCTCCGGAAGCAGGCGATTTCAATATCACCATGGGCTTCCCGCTACAGCAATCGCCGGTTTACAACCTGTTCGACAGCATAATTGAAATGCATGTGCATGCAACTGAAGGGAGAACAGCCGGTGAACCCCGGTTTTATTTCCGTCATCTGCTGGCAGTACTGCAGCACAGCTACATACAATACCTGGCCGGCCACCAGGCGCTGACCTCCATCATCGCAAACATCCGGAACAGCAACAAGCCTTTTATCGGAATTTCTGACCTTAAGGCAGACAGCGGTGAAACAAACAGTCTGGGCGAACTGCTGCATCTGCTGATGAAAAAGCCCGCTTCCGTTTATGGTTTCACGCAACAGCTTGCCGGAATCATCAATACCCTGAAAAGCGGGCTGACGTCAGGCGCAGAGAAAGAACGAAAGATAAATCAGGCCGAGAATGAAATACTCTACAATATTGCATTAATAATCAACAGGCTACAGATTTTCACCGGCCAGGCAGAATATATCGGTGAACTGCGCACCCTGCACACCCTGTTCCGGGAATCGGCGGCAGCCAGTCCGGTAGCTTTCTACGGTGAACCACTCAAAGGAATACAGGTGATGGGGATGCTTGAAACCCGGGTGCTGGATTTCGAAAATATCATCCTGATTTCGGCCAACGAAGACATACTGCCATCCGCCAGGAATCACAACTCCTTTATTCCGTTCGAAATCAGGCGTGAGTTCGGGCTTCCGACACACCACGAACAACAGGCTGTTTTCGCCTACCATTTTTACCGGTTGCTGCAGCGTTGCACCAATGCCTGGCTGATCTACAATGCGGAAGCCGACGAACTCGGCGGAGGAGAAAAGAGCAGGTTTCTGAGTCAGATCATGCATGAATTACCGGCCTACAGCCTGCTGAATCAAATCAGGGAAATCAGACCGGCTTTCGACGCAAAGTTGGGCACCCCCGGTGAAATTACGGTGCATAAAGATGAAGCCATTCTCGAAAAACTGATCAGCATTTCCAGAAAAGGCATCTCCCCTACCGCGATCACCCAATACCTGAACTGCTCCCTTAAATACTACTTCAATTATGTGCTCGGGCTTGGCGAAACTGAGGAGGTTGAAGAAACCATGGACTTCCGCACCCTGGGTACCATCATCCATGAAGTGGTTCAGCGCTTCTTTGAACCCTTTGTGGGGAGCTTCCCGCTGGAGCATGACTACAGTCAGATGCAGCAACAGGCGGGACAGGCCATAGCCGAAGCCCTGCAGAAACACTTCCCGGGAGGAGAAACCACCAAAGGGCGCAACCTGCTGATCATCAAAGTCGCGGAGGTATGGATCAGGCGTTTCCTCGAAATGGAAGTTGAAGCCGGATACAATCCTGCCAACGGGGACCATCTGATCGCGCTGGAAAAACAACTGACAGCCCCCCTGACCATTGAAGCCCCCGGGCAAGGGAAAATATCCGTAACCCTGAAAGGCACCGCCGACCGCATCGACCGCATAAACGGACACACCCGGATCATCGACTACAAAACCGGGAAAGTTGAGCCAAGATCACTGAAAATCAATGATGTCGCGGCAGTGTTTGCGCCCGCCAAAGAAATAAAGGAAAAAGCGTTTCAGTTATTATTTTACCTCTACCTTGCCGGAAGGGAAAATATTGCAACGGGTGATTTCAGTGCCGGAATCATCACCTTCCGCTCACTTAAAGACGGGTATCTGCCGTTGTTGCTCCAGAATAACGACTCTCAGCCTGTATCAGAAGCTTTTGAAGATGAGCTGACCCGGCTGCTGGAAGAGCTATTCGATCCCGGGATTCCCTTCGCACAGACCACTTTCAGGGAGCATTGCAGCAACTGCCCTTTTAAAGCCATTTGCAACAGGGACGAGGTGAAGGGATGGTGAATACATCGTCAGTTCTTTTATACTAAACGGCACATCCGCATATTGTCCGCATCTTCAACCCTCTGCAGAGATATTTTTTCCTGGACATACCCCCGTTTTTCAGCAGAAAAGCAAAACGAGCTATGTCCAGCCATAGTTTCACACTTCCTTTGGCAAGCCTGAGACACACCCAACCCCCGTTAAGCCATGAATCCGTAACATTTGCAGGACTGACTGAAAAATTTTCAGAAAAATTTTTACTGTCGCTTGTGCAATTGATTTTTCTATTTATCTTTGCACTCTCATTTGAGAAACGTTCTTATAAATATTGGTCCGGTAGTTCAGTTGGTTAGAATACGTGCCTGTCACGCACGGGGTCGCGGGTTCGAGTCCCGTCCGGACCGCAAAAAGCTCCTCAAAAGGGAGCTTTTTTAATTATGTATTATACTTACATTCTCTATTCTGCTGTCTTCAAAATTTACTACAAAGGGATAACTGAAAATCCTGATCAGAGGTTGTGGGAACACAACAACAATAAAAGCCGGTTTACAAGTGGAAAAGGGCCATGGGAACTGGTCTATTTGAAAGGCTTTCCTTCAAAAAGAGAAGCACTTATTGGAGAACGAAGATTAAAATCGCTCAATCGCAGGTCAATTGAACTACTTGTGAATGGTTAGAATAAGGGCCTGTCATCTCGTCACGTCTTTTCAACGTGACAAGACGGGTTCGAATCCCGTCTCTCGTCAAACAGGCTGTTTGACGAGACAAAAAGCTCCTCAAAAGGGAGCTTTTTTCATTTTCAGGATTAACCAAGAACTTAAGATTCGATTTTAAAAATTTGACTTTTATTGTTAACCACTACTAAATGTATTAAAACCTTTAAACGAACGCACTTCAAAAATAAATTATCTTGAATTGAGGCCTTTCCAACATTGCCAACCGAAAACTGTTAATAATACAAAATAAAAGTCATGCACGGTTTTGAAGATGATGTAAAACGCTTCAGAGAAAAGGATTTTGAAGCCAACCGCGAACATTTTGGCAAACTCGGACGCAAACAGAACCCGCACACCCTGTTTATCGGGTGTTCCGACTCCAGGGTGGTGCCTTCGCTGATCACCCAGACCATGCCCGGCGAATTGTTTATCGTCAGAAATATCGCCAACCTGGTTCCTATGTATCGTGAATCGGTTGAATTTCTTGCCACTACCTCCGCCATTGAATATGCCGTGCAGATACTGAATGTTAAAAATATTATCGTGTGCGGCCACTCCAACTGCGGGGGCTGCGCGGCTTTGTGGGAAAATCCGGAAAACCTCTCCCATATTCCGCACACCCGGAAATGGCTGGAACTGGCCGCTTCAGTCAAAGATAAAGTCACCCTCACCCTGAAATCCGCCGACCATGCCGCGCGCGAATGGCTCACCGAACAGATCAATGTTACAGAGCAATTGAGTCATCTCATGACCTATCCCTACATCCGCGAAAAGGTGGAAAACAAAGCCCTGCAACTTATCGGATGGCATTACATGATACATTCCGGAGATATTTACCAGTACAATGCAGGTTCAGGCCACTTTGAACTGCTGGGCGGCTGAACAGGACCACCCGTTTATTAAACCCTGAAATTGTTTCCCTTTCCCACTTAAAGATTGAGGCTGGCCGTTAACTGATGCTCCCGGCCCGGGGGGCTTTTGTATTCATTTTTCCGGTGAAAAATAAATCCTGTCATTCAGATCAACAAAATGAACTAATTTTTTTAAGTTTGCCCCGCTGCGCTTCAGCGGTGAAATACTTAATCAATAACGGAAATCATGAGTAAGTTTATCGGAATCAGGCATGAGGACAAGTATGTAATGGAAAGGCGCGCACCCCTTACCCCGCGTCATGTGGAAAGATTAATCAAAGGAAAGCATCTCGACATCGTGGTGCAGTCCTCGCCCAAGCGCATTTTTACCGATGAGGAGTACCGGCAGGCGGGTGCCCGCATTGCCGATAACCTCGGAGAATGCTCGGTAATTCTGGGTGTGAAGGAAATGCCGGAATCCTTTTTCGAACCGGGCAAAACTTATGTTTTCTTCTCGCATGTAATTAAGGGGCAGTCGTACAATATGCCTATGCTGAAACGCATGATGGAAATGGGCTGCAACCTGATTGATTATGAAAAGATCGTGGATGAGCAGGGCCGCCGCCTGATTTTCTTCGGGCGCTACGCCGGACTTGCAGGGATGATCAACTCCCTGTGGTCGCTGGGACTGCGACTGAAAGAACATGGCTTTGACACTCCTTTCCTGAAAATTTCACAGGCCCATCATTATGCTTCACTCGATGAAGCCAAAAAAGTAATTTCGGAAGTAGGTCAGGAAATTGCCGAAAAAGGCCTTCCGGCCGAACTTCGTCCTTTTACGGTAGGATTTACCGGCTATGGCAATGTTTCGCAGGGTGCCCAGGAAATCCTCGGGCTGTTGCCGGTGAAGGAAATTTCGCCGGACAAACTGACCGATCTCAGCCAGCGCGATTACCTGCCAGACAACCTGATCTACAAAGTGGTGTTTAAAGAGGAGCACCTCTCGGCCCATAAAGACGGCCGCGGTTTCGACCTGCACGATTACTATGCTCATCCGGAAAACTATCAAAGTGTATTTGAGCAGTACATCCCCCACCTCAGTGTGCTGATGAACTGCATGTACTGGGATGCACGCTATCCGAGGATTGTAACCAAAGACTATCTCGAAAAGGCTTTCAGCGAAGGCAGGCCGAAGCTTACCGTTATCGGTGACGTTACCTGCGATCCGGACGGCAGCATCGAAATCACCCATAAGGGCACCGAAATTGAAGACCCCATCTTTGTTTACAACCCGTTTACCCGCGAACCAATGATGGGTCATAAGGGGGAAGGGATGCTGGTGATGGCGGTGGACATCCTGCCAAGCGAGCTTCCCCGCGATTCGAGCAACGGCTTTGCCGACGCACTGATCAACTTTATCAAACCCATTGCCGACTGCGATTTCTCGGAGGCATTTGAAGACCTGGACCTTCCCAGGGCCATCAAAAAAGCACTGATCCTGCACAATGGCGAGCTCACCAATGACTTTAAATACCTCGAAACTTACCTCAGGTAAACAAACAGGCCTGCCTGAAATCAAAACCGGGCAGGTTTTTAATAAAAAATCAACAACAACCCTTAACTACTGACACAAATGAAGAAAGTTCTGATCCTGGGCGCCGGTCTTGTGGTAAAGCCCATTGTAAAACACCTGCTTAGCAAAGGAATCCATGTAACGGTTGCCACGCGTACCAAATCAAAAGCCGAAGCCATGATCTCGGGCCATCCCAACGGCACGGCCATTGCCTGGACGGTTGAAGACGAAGCAGCCCTCGACACCATGGTGGCCGGGCACGACCTCTCTGTAAGCCTCCTCCCCTATGCCCATCACCTGCTGGTGGCAAAATACTGCCTGAAGCACAAAAAGAATATGGTCACCACTTCTTATGTGAAACCCGAAATGCAGGCGCTCGACGCACAGGCAAAGGAAGCCGGCATCATTATCCTGAATGAGCTGGGCCTCGATCCGGGTATTGACCATATGTCGGCCATGCGCATCATCGACAATGTACGCAACCGCAACGGCAAAATTGAAGAATTCTACTCAATCTGCGGCGCATTGCCGGCACCCGAAGCTGCCGACAATCCATTTATGTATAAATTCTCCTGGAGCCCCAAAGGCGTGGTAATGGCCGGTAACAACGACGGCAAATACCTGCGCTACGGAAAAGTGATTGAAGTGCCGACACAGGACCTCTTTAAAAATCCGCTTAAGGTCGACTTTACCAATGTCGGAAAGCTGGAAGTTTACCCCAACCGCGATTCGATTTCCTACATCGACATTTACGGCATTCCGGAAACAAAGACCATGATGCGCGGCACTTTCCGTTTCCCGGGATGGTGCGAAAGCATTGATGCCATGAAGCAGCTCAACCTTATCTCATACGACAAGTTCGACATGAGCGGCATGACCTACGCAGGTTTCATCGCCCGCCAGATCGGCGCTGCCGATGCCACAAACATTAAAGAGAAAGTTGCAGGCTTCCTGAAAACCGACGTAAACGCACATGCCATCAAAGCCATGGAATGGCTGGGCCTGTTCGACGACAAGCCCATGGGACGCGGCGAAGATTCCCCGTTTGAAGTCACCAGTGACCTGATGATCGGCAAGATGGAACTTGGCCATACCGAACGCGACATGGTGGTGATGCAGCACACCTTCCTGGCTTCTTACCCCGATGGCAGCAAGGAGGTGATCCGCTCCCGCATGCTCGATTTCGGCACCCCGGCCACCGACACATCCATTGCCCGTACCGTGGCCCTTCCGGCCGCCATTGGGGTGGAAATGATCCTGAACGGAGAAATCGGCGTGAAAGGTGTTTTCCGCCCGGTAATCCCCGAAATCTACAACCCGGTGCTCGACGCCCTGGAAAAACTGGATATCCGCATGGAAGAAGAATACGGACTTCCGGAAAGCGAGAATATCAGATAAACAAGCTTTACTTAATGAAAAACGGCTGCCAAAAAATCAGGCAGCCGTTTTTTTTCAACACTCAAAGTTACCGGAAAGTCTGTAAAAAAAAACGACACCCGGTTTCAGAAAAACTTTTCGATTACAACTCCGGCCCTGCTGCAACCAGTCGTTTACCTTCCGCGTTATCGGTATACTTATCGAAATTATCGATAAACTTTTTCGCAAGGTCTCTGGCCTTTTCATTCCATATCTCTGCCGAAGGGTAGGTGTCGCGCGGATCCAGCACGCCGGGATTCACCCCGTGCAGTTCGGTGGGCACCTCCAGGTTAAAATAAGGAATCATTTTCGTCGGGGCATGATCGATGGATCCATCCAGGATGGCATCGATGATGGCGCGCGTATCCTTGATTGAAATTCGCTTGCCGGTGCCGTTCCAGCCTGTGTTGACCAGATATGCTTTGGCGCCGGATTGTTTCATCCGCTTCACCAGCTCGAGGGCATACTTTGTCGGGTGGAGTGCAAGAAACGCATTGCCAAAGCAGGCTGAGAAGGTGGGCTGTGGCGTGGTAACGCCGCGTTCGGTACCAGCCAGTTTTGCAGTAAACCCTGAAAGGAAGTGATACTCAGTCTGGTCAGGCGTAAGTTTTGAAACCGGAGGCAGAACACCGAAAGCATCCGCCGTAAGGAAGATAACCTTTGAGGCGTGCCCGCCCTTGGATACCGGTTTTACGATATTATCAATATGATAAATGGGATAGGATACCCTGGTATTTTCCGTTTTGGAAGCATCCGCGAAATCAATGGTGCCATCAGGCAAAACCACCAGGTTCTCAAGCAGCGCGTCGCGGCGGATGGCATGGTAGATATCCGGCTCATTTTCCTCGCTCAGGTTGATGCACTTTGCATAACAACCGCCCTCGAAGTTAAACACGCCGTCATCATCCCACCCGTGCTCATCATCGCCGATCAGGGCGCGCTTGGGATCGGCCGAAAGGGTTGTTTTCCCGGTTCCGGAAAGCCCGAAAAAGATCGCTACATCCCCCTCCTTGCCCATATTGGCGGAACAATGCATGGCGGCAATGCCCTTCAAAGGAAGATAATAGTTCATCATGGTGAAGATGCCTTTCTTAATCTCTCCTCCATACCAGGATCCACCGATGATCTGCATGCGTTCTTTCAGGTTGAAAACCACGAAGTTCTCGGAATGCATCCCCTGTTCCTTCCACTGTGGATTGATGGCCTTTGATCCGTTCATCAGGACAAAATCAGGCTTGAAAACCTTCAATTCTTCTTCGCTGGGGCGGATAAACATGTTTTTGATAAAATGCGCCTGCCAGGCAACTTCCACGATAAAACGGATGCTGAGTCTTGAATCGGGATTGGCGCCGGCAAAAGCATCCAGCACATACAGTTTTTTGCCCGACAACTGCCTGACCACAATTCCCTTGAGGTGATCCCAGATGGCAGGGTCTAAAGGCCGGTTGTCGTTCTTCCCGATGGTTGACCACCAGACGGTATCTTCACTGACCTCATCGCGGACAATATACTTGTCCTTGGGTGAACGCCCTGTAAATACACCGGTATCCACGGAGACGGCCCCCGATTTGGTAAGCACTCCACGCTCAAATCCTTCAAGCGCAGGATCCATTTCATGCTCGAACAACAATTCATAGGAAGGATTGTAATAAATCTCCTTCACATCTGTGATCCCGTATTGGGAAAGATCAATCGATTTCCCGATTTCTGCTGACACACTGTCTGGTTGGTTGGTCATTGTGTTGGTGGTTTGATTATAAACGTTTATATTGATTCATCTAAATATGACTGCTCAATCCATAGGGTTGATTTCAAACGATTGCAAAGTTAAAAATAAATACAAAAGAGGCAGCCAAAATTTGGGCTGCCTCCTTAAATTTCAGTTGTCAGAAAAAGGGATTATTTTTTCTTTTTGGCTGCTTTTTTGCCTTTTCCTTCATCCTTTTTGGACTTCTTTGCTTTGGTCTCAGTCTTTTTGGATTTGGCTAAAGCGGCCTCTTCCTTAATTACTGCCTGTGCCGCAGCCAGACGGGCGATGGGCACACGGTAAGGTGAGCAGCTTACGTAGTTCATACCCACAGAATGGCAGAACTCAACCGATGAAGGCTCTCCGCCGTGCTCACCACAGATCCCGACTTTCAGGTTAGGACGGGTGCTGCGGCCACGCTCAACGCCCATGCGCACAAGCTGTCCGACACCTTCCTGATCCAGAATCTGGAACGGATCGTGTTTAAGGATTCCCTTTTCATAATATACAGGGAGGAATTTACCGGCGTCATCGCGGGAGTAACCAAACGTCATCTGAGTAAGGTCGTTGGTTCCGAACGAGAAGAACTCGGCCGATTCGGCGATGCGGTCAGCGATCAGCGCTGCACGCGGGATTTCGATCATGGTCCCTACCAGGTAATCGATCTTCTCTTTACGCTCGGCAAACACCTTCTCTGCTGTTTCGCGAACGATCTTTTCCTGTAACTTCATCTCCTCCAAAGTTCCCGTGAGTGGGATCATAATCTCGGGGATTGCCTTGATTCCCTTCTTCTTCAGGTTCAGCGCGGCCTCAATAATTGCACGGGCCTGCATTTCTGAAATTTCGGGATAGGTATTACCAAGACGGCATCCACGGTGACCAAGCATGGGATTGAATTCTGCAAGGTCATGCACTTTCTGTTTTACTTCCTCCACAGAGATGCCCATCTCTTTTGCCATTTCCTTCTGGTTTGCTTCTTCGTGAGGCACGAATTCATGCAAAGGCGGATCGAGCAAACGAACGGTTACCGGCAGGTCCTGCATGGCTTCGAAAATACCTTCAAAGTCGGCACGCTGGATCGGAAGCAGTTTTTTGAGCGCTTTGCGGCGGCCTTCTTCGTCGTTGGCGAGGATCATTTCGCGCATGGCCTTGATACGGTCACCTTCGAAGAACATATGCTCGGTACGGCACAAACCAATCCCTTTTGCCCCGAAATTACGGGCAACCTGTGAATCGCGCGGCGTGTCAGCATTGGTGCGCACCAGCATCCGGGAATATTTGTCGGCCAGTTTCATCAGCTTGCCAAAATCACCACTCAGTTCCGGATCGCGTGTTTCGATCTTACCGTCATACACCTCTCCGGTGCTGCCGTTGAGCGAAATCCAGTCGCCTTCCTTATGTTTAACTCCGTCAATTGTGAGGGTACGGGCTTTGTAATCAATCTTGAGGTTACCGGCGCCTGATACACAGCACTTACCCATTCCGCGGGCAACAACGGCGGCGTGTGAGGTCATGCCGCCACGGGCGGTGAGGATTCCTTCTGCTACATTCATCCCCTTGAGGTCTTCAGGAGATGTCTCGATGCGCACCAGCACCACCTTATGTCCTTTTTCCACCCATTTCTCGGCTTCATCAGCATGGAACACAACCTGACCGGTTGCAGCACCGGGTGAAGCGGGGAGGCCTTTAGCCAGCACCTTGGCTTTTGTAACAGCGGTGGGATCAAATACGGGGTGCAGCAGTTCGTCGAGCTTGGCCGGCTCGCAGCGGAGCAGGGCTTCTTTCTCGGTAAGGATGCCCTGTTTCAGCATATCCATGGCAATTTTCACCATGGCAGCACCGGTGCGCTTTCCGTTACGGGTCTGCAGCATCCACAGTTTGCCATCCTGAATGGTAAACTCGAGGTCCTGCATATCGCGGTAGTGGTCCTCAAGTTTCTGCTGGATATCGAGCAATTCCTTATAAATGGCAGGCATTGCTTCTTCAAGTGAAGGATATTTAGAAGCGCGTTCTTTTTCAGATACATTGGCCAGTTTCGCCCAGCGTTTTGAACCTTCTTTGGTAATCTGCTGAGGGGTACGGATACCGGCTACCACGTCTTCGCCCTGGGCGTCGATCAGGTATTCACCGTTGAAGATATCCTCGCCGGTAGCGGCATCGCGGGTAAAGGCAACACCGGTTCCCGAATTCTGGCCCATGTTTCCGAATACCATCGCCTGCACATTAACGGCAGTTCCCCATTCAGCGGGAATGTTGTTCAACTTACGGTAATAAACAGCCCGCTCGTTCATCCAGCTGTCGAAAACAGCCATCACGGAACCCCACAACTGCTCCCACGGATCGGTGGGGAAGTCATGACCGGTAACTTTTTTCACGGCTTTCTTAAAGCGCTTTACCAACTCTTTGAGATCTGCAACGGTGAACTCGGTATCCAGGTGAATGCCCTTCTCCTCCTTCATATGTTCCATGATCTCTTCAAAAGGATCTATATCTTCCTTCGAAGCGGGCTTCATGCCAAGCACCACATCGCCGAACATCTGCACGAAACGGCGGTATGAGTCCCATGCAAAACGCTCGTTGCCTGATTTTTTGGCAATGCTTTCAACGGCTTCATCGTTAAGACCCAGATTCAATACAGTATCCATCATGCCGGGCATCGAAGCGCGGGCACCTGAACGTACGGAAAGCAGCAGGGGATTCTTTTTGTCGCCAAAACCTGAACCCATAATCTTTTCAACATATTTTACAGCGGCTTCCACCTCGGGGCGGATCATTTCTACTACTTTCTCACGGCCGTATTTGTTGTAATCGGTACATACTTCGGTGGTGATGGTGAATCCCGGAGGTACGGGAACCCCGATCAGGTTCATCTCGGCAAGGTTGGCACCTTTACCTCCCAGCAGGTTCTTCATGCTGGCATCACCTTCGGCTTTCTTGTTACCGAAAGTATAAACCGATTTTCTGGTCTTCTCTTTTGCCATTTGTCTTAGTTTTTATTGAATTAAGGTTAGTAATATCAATGCTTGATTCTTTGCAGGTTAACCCCGCGCAAACGCGGGTGCAAAGGTACAAAAAAAAAATTCAGTGAATTATCAAAATCAGCCTGTTAAAAGAATGCTAAAATGAAAAACAAAAGCCGGGAAAAATCTTCCCGGCCCTGGTTAAATGCAAAAATACAGCTCGTATTACCTTCGAAAGCCATTGATGTATTCATCAAGTTCCTCAATGGTCGATTCAAAGGTGAAAGCATCATTCAGTTTGTAATAATTTCCGGTGTCGTAGGTATATCCATAGGCATATTTTGCCAGGTCGAGGCGGGTATCCTCGAAGGTGAAGAGGAGCATAATCTCCTTCACCTGTGCGCTGAGCAAACAGTTAGAGGCGATGACCTGTTTGGCGATGGTGAGGCGGGTATCGTCAAAGGATTTGCTTTCAATTGATCTCTTTACTTCCTGGAATTCAGATGGATGCATTGGATACGGACATCCCACTGGTCCATTATACCCCGGCATTACATACGCCTGCTGCTGCGGCACCGGCTGTTGCCGGACCGGCTCCTGATAATACCCGTCAGAAGCGGTAGTGGTGGTGGAGTAAGTGGTGGTAGTGGTTTGGGTGGTGACTGCCTGCGAGCCTGACGGAATGGCCCCTCCGACATTGATGTTCATATTCACGCCCAGTTCAGGATCATTGATGCTGACTCCCATGGATACATTTCCCTGAGGCTCGCCGTAGGTTTCCGTGTAGGTAGTGGTGGTTTGGGTGACCGTGGAGGGCGCCGGAGGCTGGGTGGTATAAACAACCACCTGCTGACCCGTGGCCGGAGGCAAAGCCTGCTCAATGGGCACCTCGTTCATCCAGCGCATCACATACTCGTTTTTATTGTTCCGCTTTATGACAAATGTAGTTTCAGTCCCCTGGTTAAACGTCAGGGTTTTATCCAGATCGGGTATCCCCTGCTCATCGAAGATGATCTTTACCTTATAAGTCGGAGCAATCAGATCGGTAACCTTCACATTGGTCTCGGGAGCCGGATTCTGACGGATACCGTTCAGGATCAGGGTAAACCTTTCGCCCTGCTCAGTAAAAAAGACAAGGTTGGTTTTGAGTTGTGCAAAGGCACTGAGATTAAGGAATAGCGCTGCGATGATCAGCAGAAGGGGAAATTTTTGCTTCATGTGGGTCAGTGAGTTTGATGGATATAAATTATTTTAAACAGATTTCAGAAGACAGATATTAATACCCGGCAATTCCATTCGTAATCCCGTGTGACAACAATTTTATTCAAATATTGTGCCGCTGGCTGAGTTCAGAAAAAAAACACCGGTAGTTTCAAGCTGACATTCTTAAAATTTCACCTTCTCCATTTGATTCATCACCCGCATAATCCGCTGTTGTTTCCGCTGAATATAAGCTGTTGGTGAGGCAGGGCTCCACCGGCGCGGATTGGGCAGCACGGCGGCAATCATCGCGGCCTCGGCACGGTTAAGGTCTGACGCGGGTTTCCGGTAATACTTGCCGGCGGCCTTTTCAACCCCATAAATACCGTCGCCCATCTCAATTACATTGAGATACACCTCCATAATGCGCCGCTTCCCCCAGAATATTTCAATCAGTCCGGTGAAATAGACCTCCAGTCCCTTTCTGAGCCATGTCCGGTCGGGCCATAGGAAAACATTCTTGGCCGTCTGCTGCGAAATGGTGCTGGCCCCCAACTTGTTTTTCCTCTTTTTATTGAGTTCCCTGGCTTTTTTAATCGCTTCCAGGTCAAAACCGTGATGCTTCATGAAATTGTTGTCCTCAGCAGCAACCACCGCCTGAACCATGTGCGGGGAAATATCCCTGAGTTTCACCCAGTCGCGGTTCATCTTCACCTTTTCGCCTTCTGCAATTTGTTCAGCAACCCTGATCAGTTGCAAAGGCGTTACGGGAGGTCTAACAAACCTGTATATAATGGTAACAAGAACCGTGGAAAAGAAAAAAAAGAAAACGGCAAAGCGGATCAGACGGAAAAGCTTTCTGGTGACAGACTTTGCGGTAATCATCAATTTGAGATTAATATTGAATGGTGCAAACCTATAAAAAAAAATCCAGCCTTAAAATGGCTCACTGCAATAATTGCCTGCTATACCTGTATAAACCGGCAGCATGACTATGATGCTTCACCTTAAAACCAAAGCGGGCCTGTTGCACAAACAGATTACATTGCCTTACTTTGCCCGAAAAAAGATGCATTCATTTTTCCGCCTCCTGATCACGGCAACCTGTAGCCTGTTATTAAGTTTCAATCAGTTGACAGCCCAACAGGAAAGCAGCCCCTACAGCCTTCATTTTGCCGGATTTGTCAGGGCAGATGCGATTTTCGACAGCCGTCAGGTAGTGGAAGCGCGGGAAGGTTTTTTACTTTTCTACCCCAAAAAACCAGTTTACGACCGGAACGGAAATGATCTGAACGCGCACCCGACATTTAACCAGTACGCCATGACTACGCGCATCAATGCCCGGGCAACCGGCCCTGATGTACTCGGTGCGAAAGTGCTGGGCTTTATTGAAGCGGATTTCACCGGAGCCTCCAACAGCGAAAACAACAGCCTTCGCCTGCGCCATGGCTACATATCACTGCAGTGGAAGAAAACACGGCTGCTGGCCGGACAATACTGGCACCCCCTCGACCTGCCCGAAATGATCCCCAACGTACTCTCACTCAATACCGGCGCGCCGTTTCACTCTTTCAGCCGCCAGCCGCAACTCAGGATGGATTACAGAACCGGGTTTTTTAACCTGGTGGCGGTCGCCGCCGCCCAGCGCGACTACGTCAACAACGGCCCCCAGGGCAGCACTTCCGTTTACCTGAGAAACAGCATAATCCCCAACCTGCACGGACAGATTCAGGTTAAGACAGAAAAAATATTTGCCGGAGCAGGAATTGATTTTAAAAAACTGACACCTCGTCTGGTTACCGACAGCTTGTATAAAGCTGACGAATCCCTGAATTGCCTTTCATACACCGTCTTTATTTCATGGAATCCCGGAAAGGCTGCCATCAAAACTCAGTACGTTTACGGACAGGCGTTAAACGACCACCTGATGATGGGCGGTTTCGGGGTGAGTAAAACCGATCCGCTGACAAAGCAGCGGGAGTACAGCCCCTTGAATTATCATTCCGTTTGGATAAATACACAGCTCAACCTCGGGCAGTGGCAACCTTCGCTGTTTGCCGGCTTCACCAAAAACGACGGTTCCGCTGAGGAGCTGACGGGTCCCGTTTACGCCCGCGATGCCGATATCGGATACGTATACCGTTTAGCACCCATGATAACTTATATTACCGGAAAATTCAGCCTGATCGCCGAGATGGAATATACTACAGCCGCATATGGGGAGAATGATGAAAAATACAGGGTGATCAGCAGCCGGGAAACCGGGAACCTCCGCATCGGACTCGGAGCCGTTTACAGTTTCTGATTATCATCATTCGGATCCGCTGCGCCCGGCTATATCTCTATGGAATGCTGAAGCCCCGCTGCCGCATGGCTTCAAAAACCAACACCGCCGCCGAAACCGACACATTCAGCGAGTCGATACTGCCCAGCATGGGTATGATGATGCGCTCATCGCAGAAGTCTATCCATTTCCGTGTAAGCCCGTCGGCTTCCGTTCCCATCACAAAGGCGGTCGGCCCCTGGTAGCTGTGAAGATGATAGTGCGAGGAGGCCTGCAATTCAGCAGCATAGCTGCGGATTCCTTTATCTTTGAGCCATTGCTGCGCTTCTTCAGTGGAGCAGGCTACCACCTGCCTCGAAAACACGCAACCCACTCCTGAACGGATTACATTGGGGTTATATATATCGGTCAACGGATCACACACAATCACGGCGTCAAGACCGGCGGCATCGGCAGTACGAAGGATTGCGCCCAGATTGCCGGGTTTCTCCACCGATTCAAGGATCACCACCAGGGGATCGGGACGTAATTTTACCTCACCGATTTTCAGCCAGCGTGGTTCAAACAGCGCAATACAGCCATCGGAGCCTTCGCGGTAAGCCAGTTTTTCAAACACGGCTGCGCTTACTTCCGTAACCCTTGCATTACCAACCAAATCCACAAAACCGGTTTGGTTGCTGATCTCCGGACAAACGAAAAATTCAGTCATCCTGTAGCCGTTTTCCACTGCGATGGCTGTTTCGCGCAGCCCTTCAACCACTACCAGATTTTGCTTCCTGCGCTCCCGCGATTTCTGCTGAAGCAGCAGAAGGTTTTTGATCCTGGCATTTTGCGGGCTGGTGATAAGTTCTGACATCGGGCGGGGAATTGACAGGACAAAGTTAGGGAAAATTCGCATCTTTGCAGTTGTGAAGGGATTACGGACCCCGGATCAGAAAAAATCCCCGGGATTATGATAAAACTGCTCTCCCCCGAGAACTGGAAAGACTACGAATTGCTGGATTCCGGCAATTTTGAGAAACTGGAACGTTTCGGCAGCCAGGTGCTGATACGCCCCGAACCGCAGGCGGTATGGGACAAATCGCTGGCAGCGGAAGAGTGGGCGGCACGTGCACAGGCTATTTTCAGGAAAGAAAAGAATGATCCCGAAAAAGGGAAATGGATCCTGAAAAAGGGCTGCCGTGAGCAGTGGCAGATCGGCTACAGCTATAAAAAGATGAACCTGAAGTTGCGGCTGGGGCTTACCAGTTTCAGGCATATCGGTGTTTTTCCGGAGCAGGGCGACAACTGGGATTTTATTTATGACCGCATCAGCGCCATGAAAACAAACCGCCCGAAAGTTCTGAACCTGTTTGCCTATACGGGCGGCGCATCCCTTGCCGCCTGCGCGGCAGGTGCCGAAGTGGTGCATGTGGATTCGGTGAAGCCTGTGATTACATGGGCCCGTGAAAATATGGAACTCAGCGGACTTGACGGAATCCGCTGGGTGGTTGAAGATGCATTAAAATTTGTAAAAAGGGAGGTTCGCCGCGGCAACAGCTACCAGGGCATTATACTCGATCCGCCCGCTTACGGCCGCGGGGCGGACGGCGAGAAATGGGTGCTTGAGGAACATATCAATGAAATGATCAAACAGTGCAGCGAATTGCTCGATGAACATGAAAACTTCCTGATAATGAGCCTGTATTCGATGGGGTTTTCTTCGCTGATCGGGGAAAATCTGATCAGGTCAGCTTTTGGAAACAGGGAAACCCTGGAATCGGGGGAACTCTTTCTGGCAGACAACTTTGGCAAAAAACTGCCCCTGGGCACTGTGTTAAGGTTTTAAACGGCGCTCAGCTTAAGCAGAATGGCGTAAACTACCGGACATATCTCTGCATTTTTCAACGAAAGCTTAAGCAACTGGTAAAACCGGCTGCGGTCGGTATGCGGATATTCCCTGCACGCTTTCGGCCGGTGACTGTAAATGCTGCAATAGTTATCCCCGTCAATAAACGGACAGGGAGCCGAATGAAATACAAAATCCCCGTCGCTGTCTGTTCTCAGATATTTCTCAACGACTTCCGAAGGTTTTATCCTCAGCTTTTTTGCCATATCATCCACATCGCTGTAGCGGATGGCAGGGCTGATGCTGCGGCAGCAGTTGGCACACAAAAGGCAATCGTAAAAACCAAAGGCCTGATCATGCATGGAATGAACCGCGGAATCCAGTGACCGCGGATTGATTTTTGCCAGTCTCTTTGTGGCTTTCAGCAACAGGGATTGATTGGCGCGAAATAAAGTTTTGAGTTGTTCAGGCCGGGGGACATCGGCTTCAACGATCTTCAGATCAGTTAAATCCGCGCTGCTGCTTGATCTCATTGTAAGCCTGGTTCAGTTGCTGGAATTTCTCTTTTGCCGCCTTCTGCACATCCTCTCCCAGATGGGCCACTTTATCAGGATGATATTTAAGTGCCATCTTTCGGTAAGCTTTCTTCACCTCATCATCACTGGCATCGGGGGAGATTTCAAGAATGCGGTAAGCGCTGCCGGTATCCCTTATAAACATGGCTTTGATGGAGTCGAAATCTTTCTGGCGGATACCCATGTGAAGACATATGCGTTTCAGCAAGTCCGCTTCGGCTGCATGTGGCTCGCCATCGGCGGCAGCAACACCGAACAGGAAATGGACCAGTTGCAGCCTCGACGGGTATTCCATATTCTCCTGAATCTGCTCGCAGATTTCATCCACGTCCAGATCCTGCCGTAGTATCTCCCTGAGCAACAGCAGCAACCGCTCAGCCTCCTGCTCCCCGAACTGACCCAGCAAAAACCGCTTCACATATTCCAGTTCTGACTTCATAATCCTGCCATCGGCCTTCATGATGGCGGCAATCATAACCAGCAGGCTGACCTTAAAATCTCCTTCCTGGGTCGGCGTAAATCCTTTGTGCTCATACTGACCGCTTTGCATGCTGTCGAAAATCGATCCGAACACAAAACCAAGAATTCCTCCGATGGGGCCACCCAGCGCCCAACCCAGGCCGCCTCCGATCCATTTGCCAAATGATGCCATTAAACGTTGAATGTAGAAATTAGGAAATATGTTACAAATACCTTGATATTACCGGGTAAAACAATTATTGAAACCTTTGCCGCAAATTTCCGGTTGTTCAATGAAAACCTTCCGCTATCTGTCAACACCCGCTTCAGGTGCAAAGGTATTAAAAGTTAAAGCTGTCAGCAGAAACGAAGGCGAAGATTAAATTTATCTTTAGAGAATTCAAAAAGGCCGCATCAAATGAGGTAAGAATATCCCCCCTTATGGGCCCATCATTATAAAAGTGTTTGCAGGGGCTGCATGAGTCATCCTTTAATCCATTAGCTTTGCAAATTTAAATGCCGTTTTTTATGGAGTGCCGCCCCGGATGCGCCGCCTGCTGTATCTTTCCTTCCATCAGTTCACCCATCCCGGGTATGCCGGCGGGTAAACCTGCATTTGTGCGATGTGTTCAACTTACCGGTGACCTGAAGTGCGCTTTATTCGGCAAACCGGAACGCCCGGCCGTTTGCTCGGGTTTTCAGCCGGAACCATCATTCTGCGGCGATTCAGCAGCCGAAGCTGAAAAGATTTTTCGCTGGTTGCTGGATACAGACTGAACAAGCAGTTATTCCGCATTGATAAAGGGTTCAGGCATATCTATATATGTTGATTGCCGGCCTTCTCCATAAGTTTGATCAATCAGGATCGAACTTAAATTTGATTTCCCTGTTTTTTTTACTATATTTGTGTTGTTAATCTCTAATTTTCAATTGTTATGCCTACCGGTAAAGTTAAATTCTTCAATGAGCGCAAAGGCTTTGGTTTTATTATCGACGATGAAACCCAGCATGATGTTTTTGTTCATGCCACAGGCCTTACCGAGAAAGTAAATGAAAATGATCTCGTTTCTTTCGAAATTGCCGAGGACAAAAGAGGAAAGAAAGCTGTTGACGTTAAAAAGATTTAGTTTTTCTTTTCAGTTCTGCTAAAAAGCCTCATTCCCTGAGGCTTTTTGCTTTAGGGCACGCCCAATCAGTCAATATCCGATTGGCCGATAAAGCGTATCTTTGCCGCTGCTAAAACCACATCCGTTGAATTATCTTCTTGTTGAACAACTCAGTAAATCATACGGAGAGAAAGAACTTTTCTCCGAAATCACTTTTGGAATTGACCAGGGAGCGAAAGTAGCGCTTATTGCCCGCAACGGCGCGGGAAAGAGCAGCCTGCTGAACATTATCTGCGGCAAAGAACTGCCCGACAGCGGCGCAGTAACCTTCCGCCGCGACATCAGGTGGGCCTACCTTCCGCAAAACCCTGAGATGAATGAGGATCAGACGATTTTTGACATTCTCTTCCACGCCGAGAATGAATTCATGCGCACCATCCGTGATTATGAATACAGCCTGAACCTGATTAAACATGATGATTCACCTGAAGCCCACCGCATGCTCGAAAACAGTACCAGCAAAATGGAACTGATCGGCGGATGGGATTACGACGTTAGAATTAAAGAAATTCTCGGGCGGTTTAAAATTGCGGACCTGGATCAGAAAATTGGTGAATTATCGGGAGGTCAGCGCAAGAAAGTTTCGCTTGCCAAAGCGCTGATCGAAGAAACCGACCTTCTGATCCTTGATGAACCTACCAACCATCTGGACATTGAAATGATAGAATGGCTCGAAGACTATCTCACACGTCAGAACCTGAGCCTGCTGATTGTTACCCACGACCGCTACTTCCTCGACCACGTCTGCGATGAGATCCTTGAGCTCGACAACAACAGAATTTACCGTTACAAGGGCAACTATTCCTATTTCATCGGGAAAAAAGCCGAACGCGAAGCCATTGAACTTACGGAAACGGAAAAAGCCAAAAGCCTCTACCGTACAGAACTCGAGTGGATGAGGCGTATGCCCCAGGCGCGCGGTACCAAAGCGAAAGCAAGGGTTGACAACTTTTACGAAATTCAGGAAAAAGCCAATAAAAGGGTTGAAAAGGATACCGGGCCCCTCCAGGTGAAAATGACGCGGATCGGCGGTAAAATACTGGAATTAAATAATATACATAAAGCTTTCGGAGAAAATAAGGTTGTTGACAATTTCTCCTATATCTTCAAAAAAGGAGAAAAAGCCGGGATTGTCGGCCGCAATGGTTCCGGCAAGACTACCCTGCTTAATATGATTACCGGCAGCCTGCATCCGGATATGGGAAAGATTACCACTGGGCAGACGATTGTTTTCGGATACTATTCCCAGGAGGGCTTTCAGCCCAAAGAGGACAAGCGGGTGATTGACATTGCCAAAGATATAGCAGAAGAGATGCCGCTGGGCAAAGGCCGCATTTCCGCTTCGGCCTTCCTTTCACACTTCAATTTTCCCCATACGCTGCAGTATAATTATTTCTCCAGTCTCAGCGGCGGGGAGAAACGCAGGTTATTTCTGCTGATGCAACTGCTGAAAAATCCCAACTTTCTGATTCTCGACGAGCCGACCAACGACCTGGATATTCATACACTCAACCTGCTCGAAGATTTCCTGATCAACTTCGAAGGTTGCCTGTTGGTGGTTTCGCACGACCGGTATTTTATGGATAAAATTGTGGATCATGTATTTGTTTTCGGGAGTGAGGGAAAAATCAAGGATTATTACGGAAACTACACCGATTACTACAAACTAAAGCTTGCTGAAGAAGCCCGGCTGGCGCGGCAGAAAAGCCCGGTGACGCCCCCGAAAGCAATCGCATCGATTCAGGAGAACAAACCCCGGAAACCAAGTTATAAGGAAAAAACCGAGTTTGAAGCACTCGACGGGCAGATTCAATCGCTCGAAGCGCGCAAGAAAGAGATCCTGGACAAAATGAACAGCGGTGCCTGCGGGCCTGACGAACTGGAAAAACTCAGCCGGAATTATCAGGAAACGGAAAGCGCCCTTGAAGAGAAAACCAACCGGTGGCTGGAACTCAGCGAATTATTTGAATAAAGAAGGAATTTATCCTGCCATAAAAGGCATTTTCCCTGAATCAGATGCGCCCGGGCAGCACCAGGCCGCATTGCTGACAGACATTTGAATGAATGCAGATGACTGCCCCGCATCCGGCACAGTGACAGCGTATGTCTTCCCGCTCCATGTAAGCTTCAGGTCCCATCGTCTTCAGGTCCCTGAGATTTCCGACAAGGCTGCTATGGTATTTGTTGCGGTAGCGTTTGTCAAGTTGCTTCAGCCTGGCACAGGGAAACTGATCACATTCGTGGCAGAAGCCTGAACGGGTCATTGCCAGCCTTTCGCAGTTGACAATTTTACATACAACACAATAATTCGGCTTGTACCCTGACTGATTTCGGCAGCCTGAACAGCGGTTTTTGCTTCGCTGAAAAGCATAACAGGTGGTGCAGTTGATGCCGCAGGGGCTGATTACAGAGGCAGTATATCCGGGCACAGCAAATCAGAAAGAAATCAAACCGGCTGAACGGTCATTTTTATTTTTGTTTTCAGCAGAAGCACAACCATATTGGCCGGCAATGGCGGGTTAATGCTTCCGTATACCCTGAGGGTAAAGGGCCCGGCTGAAATAAATGAAAGCACCTCCATATTGCCCAGCTCAAGGTCTACGGCACGGCCATCCGGCGAAATGGCCACGGTAGCAGCGATCTGTGTTTCGGTCAGTCCGGTTGCGCTCACTGTTACACGGGCCGAATTCAACCAGTTGAAATTCACCTGTGGCGGCGTTTCCACCTCAAGACGCACCTGCTCGAACGATGCATTTCTGATCCCTTCAAGTTCATGTTTCTGTATGATGCTGTCGATATTGATTGAGAGGGTCTCCTCAACCAGCAGTGATTCACTCTTGGGCAGATAATCCAGCGAATCTAATGTAAAGCGGATATCCGGATTATCGTAGTTAATATCAAACTCGGCCAATTCCTTAACCTTATCACATGAAGGCATGGCAAGACCAAGCAGTAAACCGGCTGACAACAGCACCAATGGAAGGAGTCTGATCCTTGTTTTCATGGTTTTTACAATTTAAAAAGAAAAATAGCTTACTAAGATAGTGAATTTCAGCCTAAAATAAAAGAAAAGGGCAACATTTCCATACGTTGCCCTGTAAATAAATAAGTCTTATCAATTATGAATTCAGCATCACCGGCATTACCAGCATCAGGATATCCTCTGCCGGATTTTCACCTTCCACGGGGCGGAGAATTCCGGCGCGGTTAGGCGCTGACATTTCCAGACGGATATTTTCTGTACTGAGGTTGGTGAGCATTTCCACAAGGAACCGTGAATTAAAACCAATTTCCATATCCTCACCGCTGTAGTTACAGCTCAGCCGCTGCCGTGATTCATGGGCAAAATCAATATCCTCGGCATCCACGAAAAGTTCCTGCCCGGTGATGGTCAGCCGGATCTGGTTGGTGGATTTGTTTGCAAAGAAAGATGCGCGGCGCAGGGTAGTGATCAGGGAGAGACGGTCAGCTATCAGCGTATTCGGGTTATCTGAAGGAATAACAGCTTCATAATTAGGATAACGTCCCTCGATCAGGCGGCAGACCAGATCAATGTTTTTAAAGGTGAAACGTGCATTGGTATCGTTGTATTCTATACTCACCGGGGTGGTATCAGAGGGCAGGATTCCTTTCAGCTGATTCAGCGGCTTTTTGGGCATAATAAAGGTAGAATTGTTCTCAGCGCTTACATCGGAGCGTTTATACCTTACCAGCTTGTGGGCATCGGTGGCAACAAAGATGACCGAGTCAGTTGAAAGATCACAGTAAACTCCTGACATCGCCGGCCTGAGATCGTCGTTTCCGGTAGCGAAAATAGTTTTGTTGATGGCCGTAAGCAGCAGGTCAGCCGGCAAATCAAGCGCTGAAACGCTTTCCATACGGGGTGCGCGGGGAAACTCATCTGCATTGTGCCCGGCAATCCTGAATTTGGCTTCATCGGCGGCAATTTCAATTCCGAGTGCGTTGTCAACCGTGAATGTCATCGGGGTTTCACCGTAAGTCTTCAGAAGCTCAAGCAGAATTTTTGCAGGAATCGCCACTGAGCCCTCATCATCAGCCATATTGGTTTCAACGGTAACCGTCATGGTTGTTTCCAGGTCCGAGGCGGTAATTTTCAGCGTGCTGCCATTGAGTTCAAACAAAAAGTCATCAAGGATGGGCAGTGTATTGCTTGAATTTAATACGCCGCTGATTGACTGCAGGCTTTTGAGCAGGCTCTGGCTTGATACTATGAATCTCATATTAAAGTAATTTTCTTTGTAACTGATCCATTAAATGTTCACGGTAAAATTAGAAAATATATTTACAATCCACCAACAAACCTTACGCGGGCAAAAATAAAATTATCAACACCCTGTTAACCATTTTCTTTTGTTATCCGGTTTTTGCCGAAGTCAAATTTCTTCTCGGTTCCGTTGATCAGCCTTTTGATATTTTCGCGGTGGGTATAAGGTACGAACAGGGCAACAGCTACCGCAAGTATGATCAGCGGAAGGCTTTTTTCATCAAAAACAAAGATCACGACAAAGGGAAAGACCAGTGCGCTGCTCATCGAGGAAACTGAAACGATTCGGGTGACAAGAAACACCAGGATAAAAAAGACCAGTATCACAAGGAAAGCAGCCGGAAACAATGCAATAACCACACCTACCAGCGAGGCAACACCCTTTCCGCCGCGGAATCCGGCAAAAACCGGATAAACATGCCCGATCACTGCCAGACCGCCTAGTATGATCCTGTATATTACTTCCTGATTGGCGGTAAAACTGTCGTTCCCGAGCCAATATGACAAGGTTACGGCCAGCCAGGCTTTAAACACATCAAACACAAGAACAGGCAGGCCCGCCTTCAGTCCGAATACCCTGATTGTATTGGTGGCTCCGGCATTTCCGCTCCCCTGGGTGCGGATATCCAGATTAAAGAACCACTTCCCAACCCATACTGATGTCGGGATGGATCCCAGCAGGTATGCCAGTAGTGCAGCAACTAAAACTTCAGCATTGATCATTATTACTGTTTTTTAATACCCGGCTTCGCGCGATTGCATTTTCCGCAGGAAAGCAATCCGGCGGTCAGGCGTAGAAATAATAAACTGATAGCCTTCCCCTTCCTGACTTCCCTTCAACGTACGTTTATCCTCTTTGATCCCCGCGATGATGTTGTTAAAATCATTGTTTGATGAAATGGCCTGCATAATGCCGTTTCCGTATGTAAAGAAATACCATTCGGTATTACTGATCTCGATATAGAGATTCAGGATATCGCCCGTGCGCCTTTTTCCGATCTCGAGGTAGCCATTCACTTTCCGGTTGACCATGTCGCGCCGGATTCCTGCGATACCAATGGAGCCTTCGCTGATGTATGATTTGAGACGCGGGTCCCATACCATATTTACATCCGCAAGCAGGAGGGTTTTAACCAGATCCGCAGGGGGACGCCTGAGCTGACCGCTCAGGTTCAGCTCATTCACTACCTCGGTCGCCTGGCCGGAGCCCAGCAGTCCATTGAGCAGTTCCTGATATATTCCGGAATTTACATCCAGGGCAGGCAGCTCACTTTTCAGCAGATTGTCCTTCAGCCTGTCCAAAGCCGGATCGGAGAAGAAGAAATCAAGGGCAATGCCCAGGGAAAAACGCGTAGAATCCGCAATGGAATAATGAACAGCCTTCCCGAATGTTTTCATGCTGACCTGACCCAACCCTGCGCCCGGCTCAATGGAACCTTCGGCGGTTACGATGCATTGACGGGTGTCCAGACTCAGCAGGTTTCCATTTTTTCCCTTATTGTCGAGCCTGTTAACCGAACCGATCAGATAGGCTTCCATGGCCCTGTCATATTTTATAAATCCGCTGGCCGAAGCTACCAGGGTATCACCCCAGGCTTTTGGTTTGCGGAACATAGCCGGGTAAACACTGCCAAAAAAATCGGAATAAACGATGGCGGCAAACACCGGATCACCAATGGTATCCCTCATAACCGGCGAAACCGGGAGACGCACCTCCGCCGGATCAACCGGGGCGGTGAAACTTACCCACGCGCCCTTATCATCCAGACATTCATTGCGCAGGTGATAAGCGCCCGAGAATGTCAGGAACTCTTCCTGAGCCTTAAAATCAATCTGGCCGATAAAGTCAAAGAATGCACTCAGGGTAAAGCCATCTTCCGCCTTCACCGTTGATCTGCCTTTTGAATGACCGTCATCTCCTACAAAAATCTCCTTGAAATACAAGGGCTGAACGCCACCGGCATCATCCGTGTAATCATAAAATCCCGATGCAAAATAATCGCGGCGTGATTTCAGGCTGACCGATGCGTCGTAAATCCGGTGATATTTGTTTTTGCGGTTGGCGATGATGGTGGCGCCTGTGAGCGGCTTCATATCCCCGTCAGAAAGGATGGTTACCTTTCCGTCACCGGGGAAAACCGCAACATCGGCTACCCTGATCATCTTGACCTCCCGGGCATTGATGATATTCTCCTTCATCCGGTAAGTGGCTTCCATCGCGAAAAACTGGAGGGAGTCGCGGGCGGGATCGGTCGACATAAACTCCGAACCGGAAAAATCAAAATCAACCAGCTGCTTCAGGTTAACCGTATCGGCAAGTGACGACCTGCTGGCCAGGGAATTGGTGAGATAAAGCTCCTCCTCATCCATCCGCCATTGAATCTTATCCATGTAACAAATGTACTTGCTCAGCGGCAACGCGATGCGCACGCTCTTTCCCTGTGTGCCAAAAGAGGCAGACTTGGTCCTGAAATCGACTTTTCCCGGATATACTTTCGCCATCAGCGACAGACTGGGGCGATCGGGGTAATAAAGCCTGAAATCTGTAGTGTCAGTAGTAAAGGATTGGTTGCTGAAGACAAAGGTTCCCGATCCGATATCCGCATTATCTAGCCGGCTCTGACCTCTGCCCAGCAAACCGGCCGAGGTGAGTGAAAGCGTACCGCTGTGCAATGATTTTTCATTGTACATGGTAAAGAAGTCTTTATCCGAAATTGTATTCAGCCGCATTACGTCAAGATACGGCAACCAGTACTGATGTACTTTCTCCGCAGTAACAGCCGGAAAAGCCGGAGGCCCGGATTGCTCCTTTATTATAAAACTCTTGAGGTCAGCAACCAGTGAATCCGGATAGAACATGAAGCGGTCGGAAGCCGAGGTGGATGTCATAAAGTCCAGAATCCCCTTCCCCTCCAGTCCATTATTGCTTAATCTTATGCTGTGAAAGAAATTTGCCCTCCCCTCATAAACCGGCAATCCGGCATCCTGAAGCTGGCGCGTGAAGCCCAGGGAGAAATCGCTCATCACCCGCAGGGGCTCCCTGATATCAGGCATAATTCCTCCGGAATACAGATGTCCTTCAAACTTAAGGCCCTCGGTTGTAAAGCTGTTCAGGCTGTCGAGGGTAAACGGATACACGGTGTAGTAGAAGTTATCCCTTTTGTAAACCCCCTTTTCAACCCTGCGCTGATCGTAGTAAACATAAGCATCATTCTCACTGATAAACACCGGATAAGCAGGAAATTTTGTAATACCGGATTTATTCTGGGGATCATCAATCAGGAGTTCCCCGCTTAGGTTAGCAAGCACATTTTTAACAACAACCTGTTCGATCCGTTTTGTTTTTTTTGAAACCGTATCCACTTTAAATGAAATGGAATCAATCTGAGGCATGCTTAACTTGAACTTATCATATTCGAAAGAGCTCTTGTTGGCGAAAAAGTCAAAATAACCTGCCCTGACGAGCCCGGTAAATACAAAATCACGGTTTTTCCGCAATAGGATTTCCTTGTCGCGGGGATAAATATAAACTGCCTGGGAATCGCTGATTGACACCTGTGACACCCCCTTGATGAGAAGGTCAAAAGTATTGAGATTCAGCACGGCATTGCTGGTACGGGTAACCTGTGAACTGATCTGTATTACGTCGTAGTCTTTCTTTTTGCTCCTTGCACTGAGGTAGTCGAACAGGCGTTCATTTACCTCTATCCGTTCATTATCAAGATTGTAGATAATATAACCGGCATTTGAAAGGTTTATGACCATTACTTTCACCTGTTCAATGGGTTTCTGCATGTATTCTGTCAGTTCCGTCAGATAAAACGATCTGGATTTCCGCCGTTCGGTAAAATTGTAAACCACGTTGATCGGGTTGAGTTCATCTATCCCCTGCAAACGGTGGTACCTGGCCTCGGAATAAAAATTGGATGATTCAAAAACGGCATCCCCGGTTTGTTTTACTCCCCTGAGCATCTCGAAGTTCATGCTGTCGGCGCCCATGGGATAATAGAGCGCTTCAAAATACATGTCGACCCGGTGATAAGAGTTGAAAAACGGACTTGCAGAAGCCCCCTCGCCTGACCGCAGCAACAGCACTTCCTTATCTTCATCAATATACCGGAGCTGTATGCCGGGATGAAAAATTGAGTCAGTCTCATGATAAATGGTGGCTGCAGCCCGTTGGGATGCGATCTTGTCGGGACGGATGACGAAACTCCTGGAAGTCAGCTTAATAAATGGCGAGCCTTTCCTGTTGATCCAGATGGTGGCATCCTTCTCGCCGTATCCTGAGCCAATGATGCGGGGACCTTCAAGGGTAAAGCCTCCCCGGTAGTTCATATCTTTGAAAACTTCTCTGATCTCAATGTCTGTCTGATAGGAAACAAATCTGGGAAAAGTAGCCCGGTCGGCAGAAACACCTACCAAAACCCTGTCTTCAAATTTACCAGCCAATGGAAAGCTGAAAAAGTCCTTATGATAAAAATTGACAGAATCGGCCGACCATGCCGTTTGCTTCAGGTTAATTTCATACCTGTTGATGAGCGCATAAACCTTTTGAGGGTCAAATCCGAATGCTTCCCAGTAAACCTTCCCGCCCAGTCCGGTAAACCGGTCAGCCAGGGGAAAATGAGTACCGGAGGTTTCATGTATGCGTATGCTATCCCTGCCTGAAATGCAGACAAGGTCGACATTTTTAAAAACAACTGACAACACGGAATCATAAGCAAACGAATAACTCCCGTTCCGGAACTGCCAGGAATTACCCTTCGATTTAAAAAGTATTTTTCGCCGGTTCAGTTCTACCGTATTGCCCAGAAAGCCCGATAACTGACGCAAACCCTTTGAATCCACAAAAGGCTCAAGTCCTTTATGCCAGGCCAGTATGGAGGATTCCTGAGCGCCGGCGGGGAACGAATTCAACGCCTGCAGATAATCCCTGAACCCCGGGGTTGGCCTCATCCGCTGGCCAAGCATGCGGTTGAAAACAGCGATCACTTCCTGTTGAAGTTTTACAGAATACGTACCGCTGCTCCATGAGGCTGTAAACTGCTGCACGGCTTCTTTCGTCTCACGATCCGAAGCTGGCTTCATAAAAGTTGTCATTTCAACAACAAAGACAGCGGGATCATCTGAAAAGTTCTTCAGATCCTGTGCGTAAATCACGGAAACAAAAACCAGGGTTATTCCTGTAAGAAAAAACAAAAACTTCCGATAAGCCATCCCAATCAAGTTCAGTGATTAATAACCATTTGACGCAACGGCATCAGCAAATTCAGGCTTTTGTATAACAGGCAACAACCCAGTTGTTCCTGACCCTGTGACCTGTGTATAGCATATTTAATGCTGAAGCCTTTCCGGTGATCAGTTGAAGATCTTCCTGGTAAAATCCGCTCATCAGCAGCAATCCGCCGCTATCAAGGCAGTTCACGTATGACTGCATATCGTTGAGCAGGATATTCCGGTTGATATTGGCAATGATCACGTCAAACTTCAGGTTTGTCAGCATGCCGGCATCACCCTGATAAACGTTTATCCCGGGCTGTTTATTTCTTTGAACATTTTCAAGGGCGTTTTGATAAGCCCATTCATCATTGTCGATGGCGGTCACTTCTGCAGCCCGGCGCATTGCGGCAAGGATGGCCAGCACACCGGTACCGCAGCCCATATCGAGCACCCTCCTGCCGGCCATTTCAGTCTCAAGCATCACCTCAATCATCAGTGAAGTGGTTTCATGGTGTGCCGTACCGAACGACATTTTCGGTTCAATCACAATCTCGAATTCCACATCGCTTTTTACCGGATGGAACGGCGCCCTGATATGGCAACGCCCGGCGATGGTCACCGGCTCGAAATTCGATTCCCAAATGGCATTCCAGTTCTCATCAGGCACCAGCCGCCAGGTATAGTTTACCTCTATATCTGCAGGCCACAACTCCTCTGTATTAAGTATTGACGGATCGAAGTCATGTGCGGGAATGTAAGCCAGGAGGCCTTCCTTGGTTTCTTCGAAGCTCTCGAAGCCGAGCTCACCCAACCGGGCCATCAGGATTTCAGCAAAAGCAGTCTCCCCTGCCGGAAGGCTGCAGTTCAGTTCAATATATTCCATAACCGGAAGGTTTAAAAATCAGAAGCTGTTCACAATCTTAACAAAGTCTTCCGCTTTGAGCGATGCACCGCCGATCAGGCCGCCATCGACATCGGGATTGGCAAAGAGTTCACGGGCATTTGCAGCATTACAGCTACCGCCATATAAGATGGTTGTATCGTTTGCGGCATGTTCACCAAAATGCGAAGCAAGCACCTTCCGGATAAAGGCATGCATCTCCTGCGCCTGCTCAGGACTTGCAGTGCGGCCTGTTCCGATGGCCCATACCGGTTCATAAGCGATCACAACTTTCGAAAATGCATCAGCATCAAGTCCTGACAAAGCATCGGAAATTTGTTTTTCAACAACCTGGAAATGCCTGCCGGCTTCACGCTCTTCAAGCACTTCGCCACAGCAGTAAATGGGGATAAGTTCATGCCTGAGCGCCTGCAGTATCTTTTTACCGATCAGCTGGTCATGCTCACCATAATAGGTGCGGCGTTCGGAATGTCCCAGAATTACATACGCTGCTCCGGTGGAACGGATCATGGCTGCTGAAATTTCTCCGGTATAAGCGCCTGCCTCATGTTCGCTCAGGTTCTGTGCACCACAGCTGAAATCATGTTCAGTGGCAACATCAGTGGCCAGTTCAAGGTAAAGGGCCGGCGGACAAACAACCACTTCAACATCGTCAGGGCGTCCGCTGATCAATGCATCCGCAATACCAAAAAGCAGGTCCTCTGCCTCCTTAAAAGTTTTATTCATTTTCCAGTTGCCGGCAACAATTTTCTTTTTCATAATTCAGATTTTAAACAGTTTAAGAATTCAGGCCAGCCTCACGCGCGGATCAAGCAGACCGTAAATAATATCCACAAAAATATTAATAATCACCAACATCACTGCAATGAAAAGTACGGCACCCATTACCACGGGGAAATCATACTTCTCAAGACCGTTCACGATAACAACCCCTATCCCTTTCCAGTCAAACACGTATTCCACAAAGACAGCCCCGGCCATCAACGAGGCAAACCATCCCGAGACAGCAGTAACCACGGGATTCAATGCATTGCGGAGGGCATGGCGGGTAATCACCCTGTAATAGCTCAGCCCTTTTGCCCTGGCAGTCCGGATATAATCCTGCGAAAGCACTTCAAGCATCGAATTTCGCGTAAGCCCGGAAATCACGGCAAGTGGTCTGATGCCGAGGGTCAGGGCCGGCAGGATCAGGTTCTTCAGGTCCAGGTATTCACCCCGCCCGAAATCATCCACCGTAAAAAGAGAACCGAACATATTCAGACCGGTGAAATCAGCCAGCACAAAGGCAAATATCCACGCCATCAGGATTGCAGCAAAAAAGGAAGGCAATGACATCCCGAAAACGGAAACAATCAGCGAAACACGGTCGATCCAGGAACCTTTGCGGACGGCTGAAACAATTCCGGTAAATATTCCCGCAATGGCAGCAAAGCCCATGGCCACCAAGGCCAGCAGCATGGTATTCGGAAATGCCTGCGAAATGATCTCCGAAACCTTACGCTTACTCTGATAGGAACGCCTCAGGTAGGGCTTTTTGAGCAGTACCCTGGCATCACCGGCAGAAACCAATGTGATAAACGGCGCATAACGAGCACTGTCGGGAAACCACATCGACGAATGATCCGCAACACTATGTAATGAAACCGGAGAAAGATCATTCAGAAACCCGAGATACTGAACCATAAGCGGCCGGTCAAGCCCCAGTTCCCTGTTGATGGCTTCCACCGAAGCCATATCGGCCCGCTGCCCCAGCATCATCCTTGCCGGATCACCCGGAAGTACATTAAAAAGCAGAAAAACCAGGGTAATTACCCCAAAAAGCACAAATAATCCGTAATACAATCTTTTCAGAATAAATCTGTGCATTTCAGCTTACTGGGTGTTTATCAGGCTTGAATGATCCTGCTTAAATTCCGGATATTCGGGAAAATCGTTATAATGCCATTTATCGATAACAATCCCGTCCTTAAGCACCAGGAGTCCGGGATTTGCCCTGACCATTGTTTTAAGCGCGATATCGTCGGCAAGAAAGAAATCATAATTCAGTCCCAGCGCCGCTTTCACTGAATCTATCTCCGGCTGCAGCGAGCTGGTGAGTGCAATAAAACCATAACCTTCCGACTCAGCAAGGGCGGCAAATGAGACCATTTCTTTCAGGCCCTTACTGCTCGCCTTTTCAATATCCCAGGCAACCAGCAGGAACTGAAAATCAGGGTTTCTGATAAAAGTTTCCGTATAATCGTTGCCTTCAGCATCCAGAATCTGCAGATCGTGCCCCAGGAAGGTGTTCGGATCTTCAACACGCTGGTCAACAAACTCCCACTGCGACATCCATACTGAATCATTATAAGGGTAATCAGGCGACAAATATTCCTTTGTTTCACCGGTGATTTTATTTCTGTAGGTCAGATAATACCTCACAGGCTCCGGATTCTCAACATACATTTTGTTGCCGGCCTTCCATTCCATAAAATCTATCAACGGAAGATGCCTGTAGCAATAGATGCATAATCCTGCAAACAGGATGGCTGAAACCAGCGCTGTTCCGTAGGAGGATAAATTGCCGTACAAATCCCTGGTTTTCTTCCGCCAGAAAAAAAGCAGGATTGAAAAGCCCAACAAGATCAGGTTTTTATAAAACGTCTGCCAGTTTGTTAAAGTTATGGCATCCCCGAAACATCCGCAATCGGGCACCGGATTATAAATAGCATCAAAAAAGGTAAGAATGGTAAAAAACGTCATTATTCCCATCAGAAACCAGGCATTTACCCTGGGTTTGAGGTTGAAGAGCACCACAACGCCCATCACGAATTCCATGGTGCTGAGCAGTATCGAAAGCACCAGCGCCATTGGCATCATCCATTCGGCACCCCAGGCGATAAAATAATCTTCAAGCCGGTATGCCATTCCCAATGGATCAATTCCTTTTACAAATCCTGAAAAAATAAAAACAAACCCGACAATGATTCTTGAAATAAAATGCAACAGCTTCATTTTAAGCAATTTTAGTAGATTAACATCAAAATATAGTTAAGATTTAATTATCCTCATGTTTCACTTCACTTAATTTGATCAACGCAAACACTGCATAATTTATAATATCATAGTAGTTTGCATCTACTCCCTCTGAAATAAAGGTTTTCCCTTTATTATCCTCTATCTGTTTGACTCTCAAAAGTTTCATAAGAATGATATCGGCAAGCGAGCTCACCCTCATGTTTCGCCAGGCTTCGCCGTAATCATGGTTTTTATCCATCATCAGTGACTTAGCCTGGCTGACATATTTATCATACAGTTTTTCAACTTCACCATGATTCATATCGAGGTCCTCGCCATCCCCGAGTTCGAGTTGAATCAGCGCAATTACGGCATAGTTTACAATCCCGATAAACTCCGGCCATTCGTCTTCACCGATTTTATGGGTGCCCTTACCCTGAATACTCCGGATACGGTTGGCTTTGATGTAGATCTGGTCGGTAAGCGATTCAGGCCTCAGCACCCTCCAGGCAGTCCCGTAATCCTTCATCTTGGTTAAAAATATATCTTTGCATGCAAGTATTGCCGTATTGTATTGTTTGTTGGTGTCAACAGCCATATTTATTTGATTATTATATAATTAATCCTTTTTGTAATGCCGGTTTCTTCAACCAATTCGCCCGATAAAGGTACAGAATTTTCGCAAAAGCGATCAATCAGATGTGGCAGGTTGCAACTGGACCTCTCTGAGCCGGTGGTGATGGGGATTCTGAACATCACTGCTGATTCATTTTTCGATGGTGGCAAATACCTCACAGAAAAGGCCATGCTCAGCCGGGTTGAAACTATGCTTGACGAAGGGGCTTCGATCATAGATATCGGGGCCGTTTCCACAAGACCCGGATCAAAGGCCGTTTCAGCCGGCGATGAATTATCCCTGATTGTTAAGTCGGTAAAAACCATTGCTGTTCAGTTTCCTGAAGCCATCATTTCGGTTGACACTTACCGTTCGCAGGTGGCACGGATGGCCGCAGCGCAGGGCGCCCATATCATCAACGACATTTCCGGAGGAACCATGGATCCGCTGATGCACGAAACCCTTGCCGGACTGGATGCTGCTTACGTGTTAATGCACATTCAGGGAACCCCGGAAAATATGCAGGACAATCCGGAATATGAGGATGTCAGCAGAGAGGTTGCCCGGTTTTTCGACCGGCAGCTGGAAAGCCTCACATCTCTGGGCAAGTCAAATATCATTCTTGATCCGGGATTCGGTTTCGGGAAGTCGGTTGCCCATAATTATGAACTGCTGAATAATCTTGAAAGCTTTTGCGATTATCCCTATCCATTGATGGCAGGGGTTTCCAGGAAATCGATGATTAACCGGGTTTTAAACACCTCTCCCGCCGGAGCGCTGAACGGGACCACCGTGCTGAACACCATTGCCCTGCTCAAGGGCGCCCTTATCCTCAGGGTTCACGATGTTAAACCGGCAGCGGAAGCCATTAAATTGGTAGCCGCCATGAAACAATCCGGCCGAAAATAACTAAGTTTGCAAAAAAGTAACGCTGTAATGCCCGAACTGCTGATTCCTTTCTTTATTAACCTGCGGCTGCTCGATATCATTGATATCATTCTGGTCGCATTTATGCTTTACGAGTTATACAACCTGGTAAAAGGCACAGCAGCCATCAATATCCTGCTTGGCATCGTGGCCATTTTCCTGGCATGGCGACTGGTGAGAATCCTTGAAATGGAACTGTTGACGGAAATTCTGGGGGCATTCATCAGCGTCGGATTTATCGCCTTGATTGTGGTATTTCAGCCCGAAATCAGAAAATTCCTGTTGCTTCTGGGCACACCGGCCTTCATCAGAAAAAACCACCGCCGTTTCCTGTTCTGGAAGATCCGGTATGCAAACGATGAAAACCTGAGCATTGACCCCATCGTACAGGCGTGCCACAAAATGGCCAATTCAAAAACAGGCGCACTGATTGTGATCGGAAAAATTCATGAACTTGAAGAATACATCAATACAGGCGAAATTCTGGATGCCAAAATTTCGGAACAACTCATCGAAAATATCTTTTTTAAAAACTCGCCTTTACATGACGGGGCTATGATCATCATCAACAACAAGATCAAAGCAGCCAGTTGTATTCTTCCTGTTTCAAAAAGTGAGGAACTGCCGGTGCATGTCGGGCTGAGGCACAGGTCTGCAGTTGGTATTACTGAAAAGTCCGATGCCATTGCCATTGTGGTATCCGAACAGACGGGGAAAATTTCCTGGGTAAAGGAAGGTAAGATGAGCCCGGGGATACAGCCTTCGAAACTAAAGACGCTGCTCGAAGAAGAATTTAATCCCGAAGCGGGGAGTAACCGGCAATAAACTCAAACGTTCACCGGAAGGACTAAAAGACCGGATCAGTTTCCGGCCTGCTTTGCTGCGCGCGCCTCAAATTCCCTGATCAGTTCTTCGGGTGACTTGCCCAGATTGTCAATAGCAGCTTGTGCATCATCAGCCAATTCATGTTCCGGAAAACGTGAAAGAAAATCCTGGTAGGTTTTGAGTGCCAACCCAAGATTACTCAGCTGATTCTCATAAATGTACGCTTTCAGAAATATTACTTCAGGCATCCGGGAGTCTTTCGGGTATTCATTCAGCATTCGGTCGGTCAACTGCATCGCCTTTACGCCATTGTTCACCCCCATACTCAGATTTATCGCTTTATAGAGATATTGCGGCGCCATGGAATCAGCAGGATGATTATCCACAAAAGCCGTATATGCATCCAGCAGGCTTGCCAGTTTATCGGGATCAGGCCGTGCAGCCTGGTCGGTCAGCTCTTTTTCAAGAGTTTCAATGGCAGTCATTTCCTTCTTTATACCCGAAGTGCATGCAAATGCAAAGACCATGATCGAAAAAGCAACCAACGGAAAAAGTGTACTTTTCATCCTTTATATAATTAGGTTAGACAAACTTACTACCAATCATGATTGAACCGGAAAAAAGTCCCCTCCCGGGCAAAGATACGGCAGACCCTGCAAATCCGCTAATTATGACCATACATTAATTGTCAACAGTCTGCAAGGGAATTTCAGATTAAGAAAGGGATTCAGGATCTGTAGTTATTTTTTCTTTGCCAGGGGAAAAATCATTCTGTAATCGGTTTTTACCAGGCCTTTGGTGATGTCAGTCAGTTTCCGCTTAAGCATAATTCTGCGCAATGGATTGATTCTGTCAACAAACAATATCCCCTCGAGGTGATCATATTCATGTTGCATCACCCTCGCCAGCACTCCGCTTATGACTTCATCATGGTAATTAAAGTGCTCGTCATAATACTGCATATGAAGTTCTGTCTTCCTGAGCACATCCTCCCTGATTTCGGGAATACTCAGGCAACCCTCATTAAATGACCATTCTTCCCCTTTTTCCTCAATGATGCGGGGATTGATAAAAACCCTTTTCAGGTTGGTTTCTCCGGGGAAGTCTTCGGCATAAGGGGTTGCATCTATGACAAACAACCGTATACTCCTGTTAACCTGCGGGGCAGCCAAACCCACTCCGTTGGAGGCGTACATGGTTTCAAACATATCCGCAATAAATTGCTGAAGACCGGGATAATCCTTATCAATGTCGACTGCTTTCTTACGCAGGGTCGGATGCCCGTAGGCTACAATAGGCATAATCATTTTTCAACTGTCTTAAAATTGCAATAAACTGTCATTCAGCAATTCCTTTACGGTCAAGTTTGAATGACTGCATTTCGAGAAAGGACTGAAGTATAATTGCGGCACTAACCATGTCCACAATGCTTTTATCCCTCCTGTCCTTTTTCTTTAAACCGGACTCAAGCATACTGCGCTGAGCCATTTTTGAGGTGAACCGCTCATCAACACGTTCCACTGGAATTTCAGGGAACTCACGGGCAAGCAGCCTGACAAACGGATCGATGAATTTAACCGACTCCGACACCTGATTGTTCATCTGCCGGGGCTCACCCACTACGAACAAGTCAACCCGCTCACGTTTCGTATATTCCTTCAGGAAAACGATGATGTCCTTTGAATGAACAGTGGTGAGCGGAGAGGCAATGATCCGGTTTTCATCGGTAACTGCAAGCCCTACCCTTTTTTGTCCGTAATCGATCGCCAGTATTCTTCCCAAAGTCTTGTTATTAAATGTAAATCGCTGTCATTTGGTTCTGCAAAATTAGCAATAAAGCCAATAAGGAATAAAAAATAGCTAAATTTGACCCATAATTCGCTGAAAATGCTACTGCTTCAACAAACAATTGAAAATGCCTGGAATGACAGGAGATTGCTTGAGCACAGCCCGGTAATGGATGCTGTGAACGAGGTGATTGCCCGGCTTGACGAGGGAAGCCTGAGGGTTGCCACCCCTGGCGATGACGGCTGGGTTGTGAACGAATGGATTAAGAAGGCTGTAATTTTGTATTTTCCCCTGCGCCGGATGGAAGTTATGGAAGCCGGCCCGCTGGAGTTTCATGATAAAATCCCCCTGAAGCACAATTATGCAGAACTGGGGGTAAGGGTGGTTCCGCATGCCGTTGCCCGTTATGGTTCCTACCTGGCTCCCGGAGTAATCATGATGCCGTCCTATGTGAACATCGGCGCTTTTGTCGACAGCAATACCATGGTCGATACCTGGGCAACCGTTGGTTCCTGCGCCCAGATAGGTAAAAATGTTCATTTATCGGGAGGCGTCGGCATCGGAGGTGTGCTGGAGCCGGTCCAGGCCTCTCCGGTGATTGTTGAAGATGATTGTTTTATCGGGTCACGCAGCATCGTTGTGGAAGGGGTCAGAATCGGCCGGGAAGCTGTGCTGGGCGCCAATGTGGTTATCACCCGGAGCACCCGCATCATCGATGTTTCAGGCAACGTACCTGTTGAATACAAGGGTTTTGTCCCGCCCCGTTCGGTGGTAATCCCCGGATCTTATCCCAAACAATTTCCTGCAGGAGAGTTCCAGGTTTCCTGCGCCCTGATCATCGGGCAGCGCAAAGCATCTACAGACCTGAAAACCTCGCTGAACGACGCCTTGCGGGACTATGGAATACAGGCGTGAAAATTAACCATGATCGTTTAATTGAGCAGATCTGCCCGAAAACCACAAACAGACCATCGTGCTGAAAAAGATCCTGATCATACAAACCGCATCAATTGGCGATGTAATACTGTCGACTGCCCTTGCCGAAACACTGCATCAGGCTCTGCCGCATGCAGAAATCAGTGTCCTTGTCCGAAAAGGGCACGAGCCGTTATTTCACGGACACCCGTTTTTAAGTCAGGTGCTGGTTTGGGATAAGAAAGGGGGGAAATACCTCCATCTGCTCAAGCTGATCCTGAAAATCAGAAGCATCCGTTTTGATGCGGTTGTCAATGTGCAAAGGTTTGCTTCATCGGGTCTGATAACTGTGCTTTCCGGTGCCGCAATCAGATCCGGATTCAGTAAAAATCCTTTATCTTTTTGCTTCACAAAGAAGTCTGAACATCGCATCGATATATCCGATAATCCCGAACATGAAATCATCAGGAACCACCGGCTGATTGATCATCTTGTTGACGGCGGACCTTCGCGCCCCCGCCTCTACCCGGCTGAAACGGACATCGAAACATCCAGGCACTGGGCAAAAGGAAAATTTATTACGATTTCGCCCGCATCACTCTGGTTCACCAAACAATACCCCGAACACAAATGGGTTGAACTGACCAACAACATTCCGGCAGGTATTGCTGTTATATTGTTAGGGTCAGCGGCCGACACCGGACTATGTACAAGGATCGCCGGCAAATCGGAAAGGGACGATATCGTTAACCTGGCAGGCAGGCTCTCATTGTTGCAATCTGCAGCCCTTATGCAGTTTGCCATCATGAATTATGTAAACGATTCGGCGCCCCAGCATCTGGCTTCGGCCGTGAATGCCCCGGTTGCAGGCATCTTCTGCTCTACGGTGCCCGCTTTTGGCTTCGGGCCGCTGTCGGATGTTTCGCATATCATAGAAGCCGGACCGAGTCCCGCATGCAGGCCATGCGGCCTGCACGGACAAAAGAAATGCCCCTTGGGTCATTTTGATTGCGCTGAGAAAATACAGACAAATCAATTGCTTAAAATCCTGCCGTCAGATGATGAATGATAAGGAAAAAGAAGAGATTCAGAAAACAGTAAAGGTGCTCAAAAACGGGGGCGTCATTCTTTATCCCACTGATACAGTCTGGGGCCTTGGCTGCGACGCTCTGAACGCCAGGGCAGTTGACAAAATTTATAAAATAAAAAAAAGGCAGGAGAGCAAAAGCCTGATCATACTGCTCGATAGTTTCGAAGCATTGAACGAATATGTAGTGAAAGTTCCTGAGATCGCGGAAGACCTGATCAGCAGCATTGAAAAGCCGGTTACCGTTATTTATGACAATGCACGTAACCTGCCCAGAAATATTTCAGCACCTGACGGAACCATTGCCATCAGGGTAGTAAGGGATGTGTTCTGCAAAAACCTGATTGCTGCCCTTGGCCGTCCGCTGGTTTCATCCTCTGCCAATATATCCGGTGAGCCGACACCATTGGTCTTCAGCCAGATTACCCCGGACATCATGAATAAAGTTGACTATTGCGTTCAGCTTTATCATGATCAGTTCAACCAGGCCAAAGCATCCACCATCATCAGGCTTTTTTCCAACGGTGATTACAAAGTCATCAGGGATTAGGTTCATTGTAATAAACCCGGCTTTACTAACCATTTATTTATCAATATCTTATCTGACCTATTTCCCTGTTCCGTTCCCGGAAATTCTTTTCAGTGCACCCTTTGCTGTTTGAGAAAATAGCTGTAATTTCGCGGCCGTTTTCAGGAAGGGTTCATCTTTATGATTAAAAGGGTATTATATCTTACGTTGATATTGCTTTCAGGCTTACCCGGACTGCTGTCTGCCCAGGACAGTCTGCGCCGGCATAAGCTGGATGCTTCGTTGGATATTTATACCCATCATTTGTGGAGGGGTGCCGCCAATGGCACCTCTGTCAGTCTGCAGCCGTCGGTGGAATACAGTTACGGCAATTTCAGCGCAGGAGCATGGGGCGCCTGGAGTATTGACGGAAGCTATACCGAGCTGGACCTTTATGCCGCTTACAGCCTCGGTAGTTTCAGCGTCACTTTGTACGATTACTTCTGTCCTGTCAATCCTGTAAAAGAATTCGAGTTTTTCGAAATCAGGCAGGGTACCACCCGTCACACCTTAGATCTGAATGTGGCTTATGCCCGCCCCGAAAAGCATCCTTTCGGATTGCTCGTTGCCACCATGATTTACGGAGATGATATCAATCCGGAATCCGGCCGCAATTACTACTCCACGTACATTGAGCCCTCCTTCCGTTTCAGATTGCTGAAATCCGACATGAAGGTAGTGTCCGGATTTACTCCGGTAAAGAGTTATTACGCAAGCAGATTTGCTTTTGTCAATACGGGTCTGTCAGCATCCAGAATTTTAAAACTGGCCCGTAAAGTCAACATTCCCGCCATCGTGAAACTGGCTTATAATCCCTACGCTGACAAATTTCACTTTTCTTTCGGAGTGACACTCTGATCATCGCTGATATCAGGTACCGCCATCCATATCCGGCCAGCATTGCATGAAGTTACCATTTTTACTCAGGAAGCACCATTTCAGACCGGCAGCATCCTGATTAAATGATTCTTAATGGTATCAAGGTATGGCGATGTCAATCGCAAATCATTGTTAAATAATGAATTAACTCCTGCTTATCCTCATCAGGTGAATGGTTGAACAAACCCGTACATGGGTTGTTATATGGACTGCTAATTCATTTACGACTATCCTGTTTTAATTGCAGACAATGGAAAGAACAAAAGCTTTCGGAATCAAGACTACCGACAAGGAAACGCTTAAAAAATGGTACTACCTGATGACGCTCGGGCGAAAACTTGATGACCGTGCTCCGAACTACCTTAAACAAGCCCTGGGCTGGTCATACCACGCCCCTTATGCCGGGCATGATGGGATACAACTTGCCATCGGCCAGGTTTTTGAAAAGAACAATGATCACCTGTTCCCCTATTACAGGGATATGCTCACCGCCATTTCGGCCGGTATCACGGCTGAAGAGATTATCCTCAATGGCATTTCCAAAGGCACCGACATTGCAAGCGGAGGCAGGCATATGTCGAATCACTTTGCCAAGCCGGCGTGGAATATACACAATGTCTCATCCGCCACCGGAAACCATACCCTGCATGCAACCGGCGTTGCCCGAGCCATCAAAAAATACGGAGTAAAGGCAGTCGCCATCAGTTCACAGGGCGAATCCTCCACCAGCGAAGGTTATGTATATGAAGCCATTAACGGGGCCAGTAATGAAAAACTTCCTGTTGTATTTGTTTTTCAGGACAACAATTACGGAATTTCTGTCCATAAAAGGGACCAGACTGCCAACTGGAGGGCCGCAGATAACTTCAGGGGCTTTAAGAACCTGAGGATCATTTACTGCGACGGAAAAAATGTTTTTGATTCCATGAACGCGATGACAGAAGCCAGAAACTATGCCATTGAGCATCAGACGCCTGTCATTGTGCACGCATCCACCATCAGGATCCATTCACATTCCAATTCCGACAAACACGAACTCTACCGCGACGACAACGAGCGTTTTTGCGCTATGGCCAACGACCCCTTCGACCGTTACCGGAAGACGCTGATCATTTCGGGCAGGGTAACTGAAGCAGAACTCGATGAACTAGACAAACAGGCCAAAGAGGAAGTCTCTAAGGCACACAAAAAGGCTATGACAGCGCCTGATCCGGATCCTGCAAGCATTTTTGACTTTGTTGTTCCGGCCCCTTATCCCGCTTCAAAATATCCGGACGGTACACACAATTTACAATCGGGTGAAAAACTGAAACTGATCCAGGCGCTTAACCAGACTCTTAAAGCCGAATTCCGTCACAATCCCGACACTTACATCTGGGGTCAGGACATTGCCAATAAGGAAAAAGGCGGCATATTCAATGTGAGTAAAGGCCTGCAGCAGGAATTCGGCATTGAGCGCGTATTCAACGGCCCCATCGCCGAAGATTTTATCGTTGGTACTGCCAATGGCATGAGCCGTTTCAATAAAAAACTCAGAATTGTCATAGAAGGAGCTGAGTTTGCAGATTATTTCTGGCCGGCAATGGAACAATTTGTGGAACTGACCCATGACTACTGGCGCAGCAACGGGGCCTTTGCCCCGAATGTAACGGTTCGCCTGGCTTCGGGCGGTTATATCGGCGGAGGTTTGTACCATTCCCAGACCATAGAAGGCGCTCTGGCAACATTCCCGGGCATCCGCATCGTTTACCCGTCATTTGCCGACGATGCTGCGGGGCTGCTCAGGACCTCTGTCCGCTCCGAAGGACCTACCATGTTCCTGGAACCCAAAGCACTTTACAACGATCCGCTTTCCGAAACGTACGTCCCGGAAGATTTCGAAGTTCCTTTCGGGAAGGCCCGCATACGAAGAACAGGCACCGACCTCAGCATCATCACATACGGAAACACCACTCACATGAGCCTTGCCGTAGCTGAACGCATTGCCTCAGAAACCGGAAAAAGCATTGAAGTGGTGGACATCCGTTCTCTGATTCCGCTGGACAAGGAAGGTATCCTCAATTCAGTAAAAAAAACCAACCGCGCTCTTGTGGTTCATGAAGACAAGGTGTTCGGCGGTTTTGGAGGAGAAATTGCCGCCATGATTACCGAAGAAGCCTTTACTTTCCTCGATGCCCCTGTAAAACGTGTCGGGTCAACATTTACTCCGGTTGGCTTTAACCGTATCCTTGAAAAAGCCATCCTCCCTGATCAGGAAAAGATTTACAAGGCAGCCATGGAATTGCTGAATTTCTGAATTGATAGTACAAAAGCAAACGGGTCCGTAATCACGGGCCCGTTTTTTTTCGCCCCGCCCAAATCCTTGAGAAAAGCTATATTGTTGATTTATTATCATTTAAGTGAATTTTTTATCGAAAAAACAGTATTTTTGCCCGAAAGGAAATTATTGAACTTAACCGGTTTATAATGAAAAAACTAACCTTAATCTTATTGGCTGCCACTATGATAACAGCTTGTAAAACAGGTGGAAATGAGAAATCTGCCGTTGAAAACCCCTTTCTTACTGAATACAATACCCCTTTTGGAGTACCACCTTTCGGTGAAATAAAAAATGAACACTTTTTACCTGCCATTGAAAAGGGGATTGTAGAACAGACCGCAGAGATTGCTGCCATTGTCAGTAATCCGGAGCCGGCTGATTTTGAAAACACCATCGCCGCCTTTGATTACAGCGGGGAGTTGATCAGGAAAGTTACCGGAGTTTTCTACAACTACAACTCATCCAACACAAACGATGAAATTCAGGCACTTGCCAAGGAGATTGCTCCGAAACTATCGGCGCATTATGACAATATCAACCTGAATCCCGACCTGTTTGAAAGAGTCAGAACGGTATATGAAAACCGCAACTCGCTTAATCTGAGCGGGGAGCAGGCCCGGTTGCTGGAAGACACCTACAAGGATTTTGTAAGGGGTGGTGCAGCCCTGGATAGTTCAGCACAGGCCCGGTTCCGTGAAATCAACCAGGAATTATCAGTACTTACGCTCCGGTTTGGCGAAAATGTACTTGCCGAAACCAATGCCTTCAAACTGGTGATCGAAAACCAGGATGACCTCGAAGGACTGACCCAGGGGCTGATCGATCAGGGTGCCGAAACAGCCAAAGCGGCCGGAATGGAAGGGAAATGGGTATACACCCTGCACAATCCCAGCATCATGCCTTTCCTGCAGTATTCTGCCAAAAGGGAATTACGCGAGAAAATATATAAAGCATACATTAACCGCGGAAATAATAATAATGATAAGGACAACAAAGAGCTGATCGGAAAAATTGCAGCCCTCAGGCTCGAACGTGCAAACCTGCTTGGTTATGAAAGCCATGCAGCCTTTATCCTTGAGGAAAACATGGCAAAAAATGCCGGCAATGTGCTTGACCTCTTAAACAAGCTCTGGACCCCGGCCCTGAAACGTGCCAAAGGAGAGGTTGCCCAGCTGCAGGCAATCATCGACAAGGAAGGCGGCAGCTTTAAGCTGCAACCCTGGGACTGGAGCTACTATGCCGAGAAACTGCGCAAAGAACAGTATGACCTGGACGATGAGCAGTTAAAGCCATATTTTTCCCTCGAAAATGTGAAACAGGGAATATTTACCGTTTGCAATAATCTCTATGGAATTACCTTCAACGAGCAGAAAGACATCCCGGTGTACCATCCTGAAGCTGTTGCCTATGAAGTTAAAGAAGCCAACGGCGATCACATCGGTGTGCTTTATATGGATTTCCATCCGCGCGAAAGCAAAAGGGGCGGCGCCTGGATGAGCAGTTATCGCAAACAATACGTGAAAAACGGAGAAAAGATCAGTCCCGTGATTACCATTGTATGTAACTTCACCAAACCCACTGCCAGTCAGCCCTCCTTGCTCACCTTTGACGAAACCAGCACCTTTTTCCATGAGTTCGGACACGCCCTTCACGGATTGCTTTCCAATTCAACCTATTTCAGCCTGAGCGGCACTTCCGTACCCCGCGACTTTGTGGAGTTACCCTCTCAAATCATGGAAAACTGGGCCTCTGAGCCTGAGGTGCTGAAGTTATATGCCAAACATTACCAGACAGGTGAAGTGATCCCCGATGAACTGATCGAAAAAATCCAGAACAGCGCCTACTTTAACCAGGGCTTTGCCACCGTTGAATACCTGGCAGCGTCTTTCCTTGATATGGGCTATCATAACATGAAGGAGTTCAGCCTTACCGATGTCAGTTCATTTGAAGATGCCACCCTCGCGCAGATCGGGCTGATTCCGGAGATCACCTCGCGCTACCGCAGCACCTATTTCAACCATATCTTCAGCGGTGGCTACTCTTCAGGTTATTACAGCTATATCTGGTCAGGCATCCTCGACTCCGATGCTTTTGAAGCTTTTAAGGAGCATGGCCTCTTTGACCATGCAACCGCTGAATCCTTCCGTAAAAACATCCTGGAACGCGGCGGGACTGAAGATCCGATGGTATTGTACAAAAAGTTCAGGGGCGCTGAACCGGACATCAAACCGCTGCTGAAACGCAGGGGACTGCTCGAAAGTTAAAACCTGAACATTATCTTTAACAATAAAGGCTGCGTCGGATGATGCAGCCTTTTGTTTTGGTTTCAAGTCAACTATTTAAAAAGTGTCTGTACAAACATGTAGGCCTCCGGAAATCACTCATTATCATCCCTGTGAAGCGTCTTAAACCTGAGTATATGAATGGTCACCGTAATCCCGATAAAGGCCAGGCCGGTATGCAGCCACCAGTATGGAGGAGAAAATACAAATGAAATACTCAGTGTCAGCCAGAGAAAAACGAGGCTGTACACCTTGTTTCTTAACGTAATCCCCCTGCCCGATTTGTAATTTCTGATATACGGGCCAAGGTAGCGGTTATGAAGCAGGCGGTGGTTCATTTTTTCGGATGAACGCATAAAACACCAGGAAGAAAGTAACAGAAACGGCGTGGTTGGCAGCAACGGAAGAAAAATTCCTGCAAAACCAAGCAAGGCAGAAATTACGCCTGAAGTCATCAGGAGCGACCTGACTACAGGATTGCGTTGGGGACGGGGTTTGGGATTTTGTAAACCTTTATCCATTCAGTAAATATTTAGCATTTGATCTTCAATACTTTAACAAGACACTGGCACGCTCCGATTCAAAAATCACTATTAAAATTCCATTAAAAATCACTTTCTCTATCCGGAAACCCCTGATCCTGCCTTACCTTTAAAGTCACATTAAGCTAAACAAGTCTTCGTCCCGGTAGTGAGCCTGAGTAACTCATTACCGGGATGAGCATTTTTTGCTGCTGCATTTCTTTCTTAATGGCTGCCCGCCTCCACTGCATTATTCAAAAAATGATTCAGGTCCTTCATCGCCCGGAATGCTTCTGTCACCTTACCTGTAAATCCGGAAGACACGATATCCTGATCGGAGATTGAATGACCGCATACATAGCTCTTATACATGAGCAGGTCCATATCAGGATAATCAGCCGGGAAGTCTCTGGGAGGCCGTTTCAGTTTGTCTTCTTCCGACAGTTTCCCGAAAATCCGCTTAAACTCCCTTTCTTCGATAATTGAACGGAATGCTCCCGGATTGAAGTAAATCTCCTGACGTATCCTTTTCAGCACTTCAGGGCCAGGCATATAGATTCCGCCTCCCACAAATGACTTTCCCGGCTCCAGGTGAAGGTAATAACCCGAACCGGTCGATTTCCTTCCGCCTCTGGCCATGAAAGCACCGATATTGGTCTTGTAAGGTGATTTATCATGCGAAAAACGCACATCGCGGTAAATGCGGAAAGTACAGTCTTTAGCCTGCAAACCACCAAGAGAAGGGTCAAAAAGCAGAATATCAGCGATCAGGCCGTTGATAAAGGTTTCAAAATCCGCCTTTACTTTGTTGTAAACAGGTTTATTCTTTTCAAACCAATCCCGGTTATTGTTAGAACCTAAATCCGTAAGGAATTCTATTATATGTTTCATTCGGCTTTGTAATTTTAGAATATTAACATCATTCTTTCCGAAATGATCAAATACATGGTTAAAAATCGGTTGTGATTTCCCTCAAAGGAAGAAAACCACTATATTTAACACCGGAAAACAGGACAGTTACTTTCGAAGTGAAACAGATTGGTTATCCTGACCGGAATTAAATTTAGTCGCTGCTAATATCGGTGAAATTTACAAATATGATAAAATAAACCGGCACACAAAGTTTTACACATCTCCTCAAATGAAATTCAGATTCATCATTATTTTATCGGGTTTACTGCTGATGCAGGGGGCTGAACTGATCGCCGGCGGAGAAAACAGGCCGGCCGGAAGCAGGTCTGCAGCCCTGGGGACCGCATCTGTGGCTTTGAATGATATCTGGTCAGCGTTCAACAATCAGGCGGGGCTTGCGCGGCTCAGCGATGCTTCAGCAGCTGTTTACTATGAGAACCGGTTTCTGCTGAAAGAGCTTGGTTATAAAGCCGGCGCTTTCGCCCTTCCCGTTAAGGCGGGAACCATCGGGTTAAGTTTCGGACATTTCGGTTATTCAGCCTACAATGAAAGTAAAATCGGCCTCGCTTTCGCGAAAGCATTTGGAAAACACATAGCCTTCGGACTTCAGCTGGACTACAATATGGCGCGCCTGGCAGAAAGCTACGGCAACCGGAACTTCATCACCTTCGAAGCCGGTGTGCTGGCGAACATCACCCCGCAGCTGGCCATTGGCGCACATATTTACAATCCCGTTAGTGCAAAACTCTCTGAGTATAATGATGAAAGGGCGCCCGTGATTTTCAGGCTGGGTGCCGCCTATGAAATTACACCCAAATTTCTGCTAACGGCAGAAACAGAAAAAGACATTAACCACGAAGCCAATTTCAAAGCCGGAATTGAGTATAAGCTTATTCCCATGCTGCATCTCAGGGGAGGTATCTCAACCAACCCTGCTTCCAATGCTTTCGGGGTAGGCATTTTTGCCGGTGACTTCGTTATTGATATCAGCACCTCCTACCATTATGTGCTCGGGTTTTCTCCCCAGGCATCCATAGCCTATAAGTTCTGATGTTATGAAAGCCCTGATCCGACCGGTCTTCGTGCAGATTTTCATCTTGCTTCTCTCAACCCACACGCTCCTTGGACAGGAGCCTGTTAAGCCGGAATCAGTCAACACCACTCAACTGGAAGATAAAATTGAACAACTATCAGGGCAAACAGACACTGAACTCGACTATTCGGAACTGGTTGATGAATTATTGCAATACATTCATCAGCCGGTAAACGTGAACCAGGCTTCAGAAAGGGAGCTCCGTCAACTCCAGCTTAACGACCTGCAGATAAGCAACCTTACCGGTTATATCCAGAAATTCGGAGAGCTGACAAGCATTTATGAATTAAATTTGATCGAAGGATTCGATTCCGTGCTTGTATCATCGCTTGCTCCGTTTATTACATTTGGGCTTCAACCGCCGGGGGCAAAACCTACCCTGTCAAACCTTGCAAGATATGGCCGTCACCAGGTACTGATGCGCTATCAGCAGGTGCTTGAAGAGCAATCGGGCTTCGCGCCAGTCTCCGACTCGGCTTTGCAATTGAAACCCAATTCTCGTTATCTCGGAGGCCCGGAAAAACTTTACCTGAGATATGGATACAGTTTTTACAACAAAATCAGGTTCGGCATTACCATGGAGAAAGATCCCGGAGAACCTTTCTGGCCTTCAACCGACAGCCTGAAAAAGGGATTTGACTTCTACTCGGCGCATTTTTTCTATTCAGGAGATAAATTTTTAAAATACCTGGCAGTCGGTGATTACCATCTCGCCTTCGGGCAGGGATTGACCATGTACAGCAGCCTGGCTTTCGGCAAATCAGCCGGGGCCATTACCACCCGCCGGATTGCGCAGCAGGTAAGGCCAAATACCGGAGCAAATGAAAACCTCTTTATGCGGGGGGCGGCAGCAACCATTACACCGCTGAAAAATACAGACTTAACTGTTTTTTACTCCGACAAGAAGGTAGATGCCGGGATCGGCGCCACCGACTCACTCACGGCAGAAACATTATTCATAAGCTCATTGCAGGAAACCGGCTACCATAGGACTCCGAATGAACTGAGGGGAAAAAACGCCATTCAGCAAACCGTTTACGGAGGAAACCTGCAAACCCGGATCAAAATGTTCCGCCTGGGGGCGACCGCATACCATACTGAATTGGGTGCGGATCTGGAAAGGCGAGAAGCTCTATATAATAAATTCGACTTCAGCGGTAAAAGCCTGAATAATTTTGGTTTTGATTTTGCCGCCATCCTGCGTTCACTTACCATTTTCGGCGAGGTTTCGGGAAGCGGTAACGGTGGGAAGGCAATGCTGGTCGGTGCGACTGCCACACCTGATCCGCACCTGGCCATTTCGGCGATCTACAGAAATTACGGCAAGGACTACCAGAGCTTTTTCAGCAACGCCTTCGCGGAAGGAAGCCGGAATGCAAATGAGAAAGGATTGTACCTGGGGATGTTTGCCCAACTGCACCGCAGGTGGAGCCTGTCGGCTTATGCCGATCACTTCCGTTTTGGCTGGCTGCGTTACCGGGTTGACGCCCCTTCGCGTGGCAGCGAATACCTCGCCCAGCTCACCTATACCCCCGCCCGTTACGCCGAAATCCACTTCAGGTACCGCTATCAGCAAAAGCAGATCAATCCGTCGGGGGGTACCGGATACACGGATTATCCCGAGGCTGAAACACGGGAGAATTTCCGGCTGCACCTCAGCCTGAAAGCTACCCGGGCCATCACCCTCAAAAGCCGGATTGAAACCACACAATGGACTATGCCCGGCTTCGATAGAAAAAAAGGATATCTGGTCTATCAGGACTTTATATACAACGAACCTGAGAAACCCTGGCTGCTAAATGCGCGTTTTGCACTTTTTGATACCGATACTTACAACGAACGCCTCTATGCCTACGAAAGCGATGTGCTGTATGCATTCTCCATCCCCGCCTATTATTACAAAGGAAGCCGCTTCTACCTGATGGGCAAATACAGTTTCGGCCGCAGGCTCGACCTGTGGATCAGATATTCACTTACCTATTATGCCAATAGAACTACCATAGGTTCCGGATTGGACCAGATCGATGGAAACAACAAATCTGATATCAAGGTCCAGATCCGTTTGCGGTTATAGCCCGGGAAGTAGTTTCAACGACTTATCAACAGATTTTGCAAACCCGGATTTTTGGTTATTTTTGCTCCGGGAAAATTCTAATCAACAATAATATTAATCACTAACACAACTTTTTATGTTAAAAGAACATCCTAAAGGGCTGCTGGTGGCGTTTTTCTCCAATATGGGGGAACGCTTCGGCTTTTACACCATGATGGCGATACTGGTATTGTTTCTGCAGGCCAAATATGGCTTGACAGAATCTCAGGCCGGCGAGTACTATTCATGGTTCTACTTCGGAATCTACGCCCTCGCACTGATCGGAGGAATCCTTGCTGATGCTACAAGAAAGTACAAATTTGTGATCCTGATGGGCATTGTGATCATGTTTGCCGGATATGTTGTTATGGCGATTCCCGGCAACCCTCTGGCCATCACACTCACCGGATTATTCACCATCGCGCTGGGTAACGGCCTTTTCAAAGGTAATCTCCAGGCTGTTGTTGGTCAGATGTACGATAACCCCGCTTATTCGAAGGTTCGCGATACGGCATTCATGATTTTCTACATGGGTATCAACATCGGCGCGTTCTTTGCGCCTTTTGTAGCAACCGGCATCCGCAACTGGTTTCTCAGAACCCAGGGATTCGAGCATGACGGCAGCCTTCCGGCAATGTGCCATGCCTACACCAATGGAACCCTTGAAGATGTCTCAAAATTTCAGGAGTTGGCCAACTCAGTTTCAGGCTCGGTAGTTTCTGATCTCGGGGCTTTTGCCAACGATTACATCAATGCTTTTGCCAAAGGATATAATTACGCCTTTGGTATTGCTGCCATAGCGATGGTTATTTCCCTGCTTGTTTACATTGTCTTCAACAAGCTGCTCCCCAGCGTTGAGAAAGTTGCCAAAACCGACAATGATCAGGGCAAAGCCAAAACGAACATTGTCAGTTTCCTGCTGGCCGCCGGATTAATGGTGACCACTTCCGTAATATTCTATTTTGTTATGGATGATGTTGCACTGGGTGCTGCCGTCGGTCTTTTCGTCGGCTTTGTGGCCATGATGTTCCAGATATCTACCAAAGAAGAACGTCCAAGGGTGACCTCACTGATCCTCGTATTTTTTGTTGTGATCTTCTTCTGGATGTCATTCCACCAAAACGGACTTACCCTTACTTTCTTCGCCCGCGATTATACCGTTAAAGAAGTCGGACCTTTTACCAATATCTTCTTTAAGCTCGAATCCATTCTTGCATTCATCGGTGCTGTTGCCGGTGTTATTTTATTACTCTTCAACAAGAAAAACAGCAACAGACTGATTGGCGGCGCCATGACCCTGGTTTTTGGCGCTTTGACCTGGTATTTTATCTCCAGAAGTTCTGCCAGCAATCCCATTGCCCCGGAAGTATTCCAGTCATTTAACCCGCTGTTTATCGTATCACTGACATTCCCGGTAATGGCAGTCTTTACCTGGCTTCAGAAGAAAAACATGGAACCCTCAACACCCAAGAAGATTGGTATCGGAATGATCATCGCTGCCATCGGATTCGTGGTTATCCTTGTTGCTTCTGTTGGTCTTGTTTCTCCTCACGAACTGCAGTTCGTTGAAAACGGGGTAACAAAATACAACCCGGTACCCGACTCCTCAAGGGTTGTACCTTACTGGCTGATCAGCAGTTACCTGATCCTGACCATTGCTGAATTATTCCTTAGCCCCATGGGTCTGTCGTTTGTTTCGAAAGTTGCACCGGCACGGTTCCAGGGTCTGATGCAGGGAGGATGGCTCCTCGCTACGGCAGTTGGTAACAAATTCCTTTTTGTAGGAAGTAAATTCTGGGGTCAGCTTGACCTGTGGCAACTCTGGGCAATTTTCATTGTCTGTTGTATCCTGTCGGCCGTATTTATTTTCTCGATTATGAAACGGCTTGAAGCTGCAACCAAATAATATTGCATTCCCTTGAACCTGTAAGAGGCTGTCCGGGTTGGACAGCCTCTTCTTTTAATTTTCTGAATGCTTTCAGTAACTCCGGTATAAAAAATGAGACTACATTGTAAACCAAATTAATGCAATTTTGCAGTTTCAGATATTTACCAGTATTTCTGCATGAATATTTTTCCCGGCAATAAACGTTACAACAGTTACAACGAATACTTTAAGCGCACCTTCGGAAGCAGGGTGCAGAAAGTATCCATTGATGCCGGTTTCACCTGCCCCAACCGCGACGGTACCGCCGGTTCCGGAGGCTGTACCTATTGCAACAACGACGCCTTCAATCCTTCGTACTGCATCCCTTCTAAAAGCATAACCCAACAGATCGAAGAGGGCATCGCATTTCACAAAGTAAGGTACCGCAGGGCGATGAAGTACCTGGCTTATTTCCAGACGTACTCAAATACCTATGCCCCCCTTGCCCACCTGAAAGAGATTTATGAGGAAGCGCTGCAACATCCCGATGTGGCAGGCCTGGTGATCGGCACCCGCACCGATTGCATGGATGATGAAAAACTGGCCTATTTCAGCCGGCTTTCAGATAATTATTATGTGATGATTGAGTACGGACTGGAAACGACCAACGAGCAAACCCTTATGGCCATCAACCGTGGGCATACTATGGCCCAGGCTGCAGCTATGATCAGGAAAACGGCAGATTACGGACTCAAAACCGGCATCCACCTGATTTTCGGGCTGCCGGGCGAGACCAGGCAGGAGATGCTCGACAGGGCCGGTATCATCTCCGCGCTTCCGCTGACAACCGTAAAGTTTCATCAGCTTCAGATTGTAAAAGGCACGAAAATGGCCATGCAATTCCGGGAACAACCCGGAATGTTCTCCCTTTTCAGCCTGGAAGAATACATCAGCTTTATTGTATCGTTTATCGAACGGCTGAATCCATCTTTTGTAATTGAACGCTTTACCGGAGAAGTGCCGCCCCGCTTTCTGGAAAGCCAGCCCTGGAGCAACCTGCGTGCTGATCAGGTAGCAATAATGATTGAAGAAGAACTGACAAAACGGGATACCTGGCAGGGAAGGTATTTTCGGCCACAACTCTGATCAGGGAATCCTGTAACCAGTTAGAGCCAGACCGCAGGATATGGATAATTTCCTGCTACCTCTTCTCTCCCTGTTGAATGGCCCGGTCAGGTTTCAACCGTTTGGCCTCTTTCAGCGCACGGCTGATGATCCACTCAATCTGTCCGTTGGTGCTTCTGAATTCGTCTGCCGCCCATTTCTCAAGGGCTTCCATCAATTCAGCATCAATTCGTAAAGCAAAGGATTTCTTCTGCCCCATTGTATCAGCTTTCTTTTTGCTTCCTTGCGTATTATCAGCTAAATTCCGTGTCCTTTACGGTGCTGGTGCATAATGTATCGTGAAAGGTAAGTTTGTAAAACCACCAGCAACAGCCATTCTTCACGGCGTTTCAGGCTGTCACTGACCTGAAGGTCGAAATCATATTTAAACCCCTTCCAAAGGAATTTTGTCCGCAGCACCGCCATCTCCCGCTTATCGTTGTCCATAAGAACATAACGGTAATCAAAAAATCCTTTGGGCTGAAAAATGTAAGATTGCCTGTGGCCCTGACGGATCACATCAATCAGGGTTTTCCCGTTCCACTTCCTGTTAAAGGCAATCTCAGCCTTGCTGTTATGGAGAATTTCAAATTTGCTTCTCCAGATATCAAGCGGCCTGATTTCATATTCATCTCCGCCGGAAAGGCGGATGGTCGCCTGGTATGACATCCGTTTGAGATATGTCAGCGTAGCCAGGCGCTCATCTCCTTCCTGATAGGCAATATTTTTAGCATCAATGGTTATGGCTTTCATTGCTAGCACCGCTCCCGCCTTTGTGATTACTACTGATGTAAAGTTCCTGTATTAATTACAGGGCTGGCATCCTTATCGGAACAGAGCACTACCATCAGATTGCTCACCATGGCTGCTTTCTTCTCTTCGTCCAGATCAACAAGTTTCTTTTCCGAAAGCTGGGCCAGCGCCATTTCAACCATACTGACAGCGCCTTCAACAATCTTAACGCGGGCTGCTATAATGGCAGAGGCTTGCTGGCGGCGCAGCATAGCGCCGGCAATCTCCGAAGAATACGCCAGATAACTGATCCTGGCTTCAATAACATCTATACCTGCGCGCTCCAGCCTTTCCGAAAGCTCCTGCTCGAGCACATGGTTGACTTCCTCACCACCGGCCCTGAGCGTAATCTCTGACTGCTCATCGTCGAAATTGTCATACGGATAATGCCCGGCCAGTTTGCGGATGGCCGCCTCACTCTGAATTTCTACATAATGAATGTAGTCGTCAACTTCAAAAGCCGCATTGAAAGTGTCCTGCACTTTCCATACCAGCACAATACCGATCATGATCGGGTTTCCGATCTTGTCGTTCACCTTGATGGGATCGCTGTTCAGGTTTCGTGCACGGAGCGAAATTTTCTTTTTAGTGTAAAACGGATTCACCCAGAAAAAACCGTTGTGTTTCACCGTACCGATATAATCACCGAACAAAACCAGCACACTCGACTCGTTTGGATTGACAACCAGGAAGCCGGGCATCAGGAAAAAAGCGACAAGAAGTACAGCGCCTGAAACAATCATCAGCCATACAACCTCATTGTAGATGACCACATTGTAGATAAATAATGCAATCATTGCCAGTACAACAACCAGCATCAAATAACCCGACATGGGGCGGACAAATTTTTCTTTAGGTTCCATTTTGATATCATTTTGATATTGCAAATATACTATTTAAGATTTACCTTTGTCAAGACTTTCAGAAAATATTTTTTTTGAAAAGATTTTCCGTCCAAACTTTTACTTTTGTTCATACTTTCAATTGAATTGATTTGTGAAAAGAAAAACCTACCGGCATATATTTTTCGACCTCGATAAAACCCTATGGGATTTCGAAACCAACAGTGTGGAGACATTCAGGGAAATATTCAGCAAATACAGGCTGGCGGAGAAGGGGGTGGATTCATTTGACCGGTTTCTTGAAAGGTATAATTACCATAACCTGATGTTGTGGGAGTTCTACCGGCAGGGAGAAATTGTAAAGGAAGTACTCAACATCCGCCGGTTTGCACTTACCCTTCACGAATTCGGGATCGTTGACAACCTGCTGAGCAGCAATATGGCCAACGACTATGTTACCCTCAGTCCGACCAAAACCAACCTCTTCCCTGATACACATGCAATTCTTGAATACCTGGGGGATAAATACAAACTTCACATCATCACCAACGGATTTGAAGAAGTACAGTATAAGAAGCTTAACAATGCCGGGTTAATGAAATATTTTACATCCGTGATTACCTCCGAGGACGCAGGAGCCAGGAAACCAGAGCCCCGGATTTTTGAATATGCATTGCAGCGGTCAGGTGCAGAATCTGAAGAGAGCCTGATGATCGGCGATGATGAAGAAGTTGATATACTTGGCGCCCTGTCGGTGGGAATGGACCAGGTACTGGTTGACTATAACGGAGAAGCTCAGGATTCAAAAGCGACATTCCGTATCTGCAAACTCAGCGAACTGTTCAGTCTGTTGTAATAAAAAAGGCCGCCCGAGGGCAGCCTTTAGATCTATTTCAGCGTGTATTACTTGCTTTGAGGAGCCGGAACCGGTTTAGCGGCTTTGGCTTTGTCGCCGCTGCAGCATGCCTTGGCTTTTTCGCTGGAGCAAGGAGTTGCGCAACCGGCTTTTGCTTCGGTAGATTTGGCGCTTGTGCAGCATCCTTTGGCATCTTTCTTCTCAACTGCAGGAGCAGCAGCAGCATCGGTTTTGGCAGAAACTACTTTTTCAGTAGACTTTTTTGCAGGAGCATTTTGTGCATTAACTGTTGATACGGCAAAAGCAAAAGTCAGCGAAACAACAGAAAACAGAATTGCAAATTTTTTCATAGAGGATTGGCGTTAGATTTGTCGCAAAGATACGACCTGTTCGCAGAATCCATATATTCAAAAATGTTAATATTTTGTTAAAGTACTGATTTGGCAAGATTTTGCAATGGGAAAACTACATTTCTGCCAGAACGGTCAGTTTTCCGCTTACCTTTTGATTAAGGCTGACTTTAACAACTGCATCCAACGGAAGAAATACATCCACCCGGGAGCCAAACTTTATAAATCCGATTTCATCACCCTGTCGGATATTATTGCCCTCCCTTGCATAGCAAACGATCCGGCGCGCCATGGCACCGGCAATCTGTCTGACCAGGACCTGCGTTCCACGTGCATTTTCAATTACTATGGTAGTCCGTTCATTTTCAACGGATGATTTGGGATGCCATGCCACAAGGTATTTACCTGGATGGTATTTCATATAACACACGGAACCGGAAACAGGAGCCCAGTTTACATGCACATTGTTCGGTGACATAAACACCGAAATCTGCCTTCTCTTCCCTTGAAAAAATTCCGGTTCGGCGACTTCCTCAATGGCAACAATTTTACCGTCGGCCGGGCTGAGAACCAGAGATTCATCAGGCACGACCAATCTTTTCGGGGACCTGAAAAACCGCACTATCCAGACAAACATCAGGACCAGCAGCCCCCAGACAACATAGTGAAGCCACAAAGGCATGGGAATCAACCCGGTAACCGGCGAAATTATCCCAAGGGCAATAAATGCAATAAGAATAATCAGGTATCCCTCTTTATGTATTCCCATGATCCGTCGAATCTTTATAAATGAAATGATTAACCCTTGCCGAACGGCAGATTATTGATTATCTGCCGGAACGATCATCTCTCATTACTACCTGAGAAAACTAATAATCAGGTATACAAATGGAGCAGCAACCAAAACGGCATCAAACCTGTCAAGTATTCCTCCGTGGCCCGGCAGCAGGGAACCTGAGTCTTTAATCCCGGCACTTCGTTTCAGCATGGATTCAATCAGATCGCCCAGCGTGCCAAAAATAATGATTACAAGTGCAACCAGCATCCATTCAAGGGAAGAAAATTCAAGAAAGGAGGCAGAAATCATATATGCAGTGAGTAATCCGGCCACCGTTCCACCGGCAAATCCTTCCCATGATTTCCCGGGGCTGATCCGTTCAAGCATTTTCCTTTTGCCAGCCATAGAACCTACTATGTAAGCTCCTGAATCATAGATCCATAGAATCAGAAAGAATCCGAGCAGGGCGCCTCCGTGTATCCATCCGCGATCAGCTTCAGGATTGAAGAATCCATTCAGCAAGGCCAGCGGAAGCACAATCCAGGTAATTCCCAGCAGCGAAGCGGCCACGTTGCTGAAAGGCTTGCCGGTATTCCGGAAAAGTTCAGCGATCAGCAGTAACGGAACAATCAAAAATCCGGCCCTCAGGTAATCCGGCGATAACAAACCTGTCATGACCGCTACCACACCTGCATATACCAGGATTGAAGCAAGCAGTGAAGCTGCCCTTGCAGGGTATAAATCAAGGCGGGCCATCACCCTGAAATATTCAAGCATCCCACCAACCGAAACAAGCAAAAACAATGATGCAAATACCCACGGGCACAGCAATACTGATCCAATGATAAATATTACGAAGAAAGTACCCGTAATGGTACGTTTTATAAAATTATTCACGATTCAGCTTATTGATGATTTGCATAGCAAGGAATGCTTCATCCACCTGTACATAAAGTTCCACTTCTCCTATCAGGTAGACAGAATCCTGCTTATTAACTGTAATTGCCATAATCTGGTGCTCTTCAAGCATACCCTTTATCAGTTCAGCTTCATGCAGGTGGTTGGTGGTGAATATGCAGGTCCAGCCTTCCATACTTTCCGTTCTTGCCAGTTATTCAACATCATCTGCCATAAACAGATAGACTTCTTTAGGCCCATGCGCACCCATCACCAGTGTTTTCTCAATATCGGCTGTCCTGCTGGGCCCTGTCACCACCGAAATCATCGAGGGCAGCCTGCCGCTGTATTTGATCCTCATTTTTTCAATGGCATCTTTCAGGTCATTTACCACCTGCGAAGTAAACGCAATAACAACATGAATTTCAGGATAAGCGTGCATGCGTCGTCCGGACTTCTGCCTGGATGAAACCATGATACTCCCGAACCGGGCAATCAGGTACTCACAGGAGGTAACAGCCACCTTCATTGATTCAATATCATCGTCGCCGGTTTTTACCTTAATGCCTGCATGCCTGAGCAGGCCCGTCAGGGCTTCATCCTTGCACCATGCCTGCTCCCAGAGATGATCATCAAAAACCAGCCTGACCTTTTTCACCATATCTTCGGGTGATTCGCAAAATATAAACTTCCCTCCTGACAGGGCAAACTCCCGGGCAAAGTTGATATCGGGAGGTTCATTCATAGGCTTGTAAACCGGAGAATCGAATTCAACCCCGGGGAATGGATTTTCGGCGGGTTCAATCAGCGCATGCCGGATATTCTTCAACACTTTTTCACGGGTCGTGCTTTCCCGGATATGTTCCGGACGGGTGTTGAATTTATTGCGCGCTTTCATTGCCTCAGTTTATCAACGCTGATTATTGATTTTCATCGGGTTGAACCGGTTCTGCCGGTTGTGGTTCAACAGGCTGTATACCGGAATCACTCCCCTGTCCTGCATTTTCAGATGGCCCGTTCTGCCCGTTAAATTCATGCGACTCATCAAAAGGTCTTTTTCCGAAAATGGTTTCCAGATCCTCGCGGAAAATTACTTCTTTTTTCAGAAGTATAGATGCCAGCTCTTCCAATTTATCACGGTTTTCTGAAAGGATCTCCTTGGCACGGCTGTATGCCTGTTCAATGATTTTCTTGATTTCTGTATCAATAAGCTGAGCGGTTGCTTCGCTGTATGGCTTACTGAATGAGTATTCCTGCTGACCTGTCGAGTCATAATAACTCACATTCCCGATCTCTTTGTTCAGACCAAAGTAAACAACCATGGCGTATGCCTGCTTGGTCACCTTTTCAAGGTCGTTCAGTGCCCCGGTAGAAATTTTCCCGAAAACCACATCTTCCGAAGCTCTTCCGCCCAGAGTGGCAACAAGCTCGTCAAACATCTGCTCATAAGTGGTTATCTGACGCTCTTCGGGCAGATACCATGCCGCTCCGAGCGCTTTGCCGCGGGGAACTATGGTAACCTTAACCAGTGGATGCGCATATTGCAGCAACCAGCTTACCGCGGCATGTCCGGCTTCGTGAAAAGCAATGACCTTCTTCTCCTGGGGAGAAATAATTTTGTTCCGCTTTTCCAGACCGCCGATGATCCGGTCAATGGCATCCATAAAATCCTGCTTGCTGATCTCTGTCTTGTTTCTTCTGGCAGCGATCAATGCAGCTTCGTTGCATACATTGGCAATATCGGCTCCAGAAAAACCGGGCGTTTGTTTCGAAAGAAAATCAACGCCGACGGATTCGTCGAATTTCAGGGGTTTCATATGCACTTTAAAGATTGCCTTTCGCTCTTCCAGATCGGGCAATTCCACATGAATCTGCCTGTCGAAACGGCCGGCACGCAGCAGGGCGCGGTCGAGTATATCGGCGCGGTTGGTCGCCGCCAGAATGATAACACCGGCATTGGTGGCAAAACCATCCATCTCGGTGAGCAGCTGATTCAGGGTATTCTCACGTTCATCATTGGCTCCGGTAATCTGGTTCCTTCCCCTGGCCCGGCCAATGGCGTCAATCTCATCGATAAAGATGATACAGGGAGCCTTCTCTTTGGCCTGCTTAAAAAGGTCGCGTACCCGTGAGGCACCGACCCCTACGAACATTTCAACAAAATCAGATCCCGATAGGGAGAAAAAAGGCACCTTTGCCTCTCCGGCAACCGCTTTGGCAAGCAGGGTTTTCCCTGTTCCGGGAGGGCCAACCAGTAAGGCCCCTTTGGGGATTTTGCCGCCAAGGGTAGTATATTTCTTCGGATTCTTCAGAAAATCCACTATTTCCATGATTTCTACCTTGGCTTCTTCCAATCCGGCCACATCATTAAAATTGATGCTAACGTGTGTATCCTTGTCAAAAAGCTGAGCCTTGGATTTGCCGATATTGAAGATCTGGCCGCCACCCCCGGCGCCGCGGCTCATCATCCGCATGATGAAAAACCAGGCCCCGATCAGCAGCAGCACCGGTAATATCCATGAAAGCGCGTCACCCCATACATTGCGTCTGGTAAGATTTTCAATATAAACCGGTTTCTCAAAATCCTTTTGGATATCACTGACATCCTTCTCGAAAGTTTCAACCGACCCAATATTATAGACATATTGCGGACGGGTGCTGCCAAATCCCTCACCAGGTCTGACTTCCTTGAATTTCTCAAGCGCCAGCTTGTCTTTCTTGATAAATACCTCAGCAAACTCTTTATTGACAAGCACCAGGCGTTCAATCTCCTGATTCAGGATCATCTCTTTTAATTCGCCCCACCCGATGTTCTTCACCGTGGTGTTCCAGTTCATCAGCTGCAAGCCGATGATTAATACTGCCAGCAAGGCATAAATCCAATAATAACTGAATCTGGGTTTATTGTTTTTCAGCTTCGGATCAGGCCTGTTATTGCTTTCAGGTTTCTTTTCGTTCGTATCGTTCATAGTTATGTCAGACTTCCTCTGCGGATGCGTTTTTCTTTGTTTTTTTCTTCGCCGGAGGTGCAGGCTTGCAAAGCCTGATTTCAGCGTCGGCCCACAAATCTTCCAGGCGATAGTATTTCCGGGCAGTTTCCTGAAATATGTGAACAACAACATCTACATAATCCAGCAATACCCATTCTGCATTCTCAAATCCTTCTTTCTTCCATACATTATGCCCTACCGCCTTTTTTACCTCCATCTGCACTGAATCAGCAATGGCCTCTACCTGGGCACGGGAACCGGCATGGCAAACTACAAAAAAGTCGGCCACCGCATTATGCATTTTACGGAGATCGATGGTCACTACATCTTCTCCTTTTTTCTCAAAAATTCCTTCTGTTACGATAGTGGCCAGCATTTCGGATGCAGACCTGACTTTTTTACCCGCCATAGGCCATTAATATAATATTTTTGCAAAGTTAATCAATAAAAACCGGTATTTAAAGAAAGCTGCCACCGGTAGCCCGCTTTTCGGGCAAACTGATGACATCAGGCAGCATATCAACAATTATACCGCCGATTCTTCTGCCATATTTAACCAAGCCAATACAGCATGAAGTCAAAGTTACCTGGAATGATTGAACTCCGCGAAACCGCTTCGACCAACGATTATATGGAGATGCTGCTGAACACTTCAAACCCGGAAGAGGGATTAATTGTTTACGCAAAGTATCAGACTTCAGGCAAAGGGCAGGAAAATAACCGCTGGGAAAGTGAAGCCGGTAAAAATATCCTGGCAACCGCGGTGCTCTATCCATGCTTCCTACGCCCGGATCAGCAGTTTTTCCTGACAATTGTTGTTTCCTTGTCAGTATGTACACTGATCAGTAAAACAGAGCCAACATTGCAGCCAATGATCAAATGGCCAAACGATATCTATCTGAATAATAGAAAAATTGCAGGAATACTGATAAAAAACGCCCTGAGCGGCAACAACATTCAGCATACAATTACCGGCCTCGGCATGAACATCAACCAGACCAGCTTTTCAGCCAACGCGCCGCTGGCGGTGTCCCTGTCAGGAATCACCGGCAAAACCTATCATATCCCGACGCTTCTGACAAATTGGCACGAAAGTCTGATGTGGTGGTACAGCCAACTCAGGGAAAACCGGTTCTCCTTGCTTGAGGCTGCATACCTCGACCGGCTTTACCTGATTAATCAGCCGGCTGAGTTCATAATAAATGGGAAACGTTTAACGGCTATGATTGCCGGTATTGGTGAATTCGGGAAACTCAGGCTGAACGGAGAGGATGGTAGTGAATATTTATGCGATCTGAAGGAAGTAGTTTTTGTCCCTTCCGGCAAATAAGAAGAACCGCCAATATTTAATTCAAAGACAAATCAGCTGACCGCTTCACAGATTTCCTTCAGCTTCACTGCCAGGATATTGATAAAATTGCCCAATGGGCGCGAAGCCATCATCATCAGCATAGGGCTGAGATCGGCATTAAACTGCAGCTTAACCCTGGATGTATCCGTTCCGGTTTCATCAATAAAACACTGAAGATCAAAAGGAAACGGAACTTTTCCATCGGCAACGATATCTATCCGGCTATTGGGAATCCGCGACCTGTAGCGCATTCCAAGTGTTGCCATGTTCTGGATGTTAAAACTGCAGCTTTCGCTGTCCGACTTCCAGTCGGTTACCTGAGGCGGCATCAGTTTCTCAAAATTGCCGAAGTCTGCGAGAAATTCAAAGATATACCCGGGATCACGGGCAATAATCACCTCATCACTATTGAATGTTGCCATAAGAAGGGAATTATTTACCCCAGTTTTCCGGATTCTCGCGCCAGCTGATCAGTGACTGGAGATCAGATTCCTTGATGTAATCCCTTTCAAGGGCCTGCTTGATCAACTGATCATAATTGGTAAGCGTACGAAGGGTGCATTTTTCCTTTTTGAAATTGGTTTTGGCGGAATCAAGCCCATAGGTAAAAATCGCCACCATGCCCTTTACGTTGCAACCTGCGTCGCGCAGAGCCTTCACCGCAGCAAGGCTGCTCTGTCCGGTGGATACCAGGTCTTCAACTACCACCACCGATTGGCCCGACTCAACAACCCCCTCAATCTGGTTGGTAAGACCATGCTCTTTCTTGGCAGAACGGACATAAACAAAAGGCAGGCCAAGATCCTGAGCCACCAGTACCCCGTGGGCGATAGCCCCGGTTGCAACACCGGCAATCAGATCAATGGAGCCAAACTCCTCTCCGATCATTTTGGCAAACTCCTGACGTACAAAAGTGCGTACCTTTGGATAGGATAAAATCTTACGGTTATCACAGTAAATCGGAGACTTAATCCCCGAACTCCATGTAAAAGGATTATTAACGTCAAGTTTTATTGCTTTAATTTGCAATAAGAACTCTGCTGTATCCAGTGCTAGTGAATCATTTTTACTCATGCGGCAAATGTACAAAGTTTTTTATAATGATTGTCCGGTAATTCTTACTGATTCACTACCTGAGGTGAAATCAGAAGAAAGCGGGCGTGTAGCTGTGATAAACTCGCGCAGGGATTTGAAAGAGGCTGTAAAATACTTTCTGAAAATCCCCTCATCCCAACCGCTTACAATATATAACAACGGAAACATAAAGAAATTGCTCGACGACTTTATTTCACTCTTCTGGTACCTTGAGGCATCGGGCGGCATTGTCCGGAATCTGACCGGTGAACGGTTGTTTATTTACAGATTCGGGAGATGGGACCTGCCAAAAGGCAAGATTGAAAAAAATGAAACACCTGCCGCTGCCGCGATAAGGGAGGTTACAGAAGAAACCGGAATCACAGGGCATAATCTTGTTGCAGAACTGCCTTCGACTTTTCATATATATGAACATAAAGGCAAAAAGGTACTGAAAAGGACTTACTGGTATGCAATGTCGTACACAGGCAATGCCATTCCGGTTCCGCAACTTGAGGAAGAAATTACCCGGGCAGAATGGATTGAGAAAAGCAACTTAAGCACCATTCTCAGCAGTACCTATGCCTCATTGCACGATCTGATCCGTTTTGACATCAACCTCAGGCCCTGATGCTTTAAATCCGGATTACAAAATTGCAATCCTTCAAGGGCTCAACCAAGGATTTTCAGGGGAATCCCGGTTTAAAGAGATTTATGTTAAATTTGCCTTAAAGAAAACATCCCTTATGATCAAACGAGCAGTTTTTCCGGGTTCTTTCGATCCTATAACCCGCGGACACGAAAACATTATCCGCAGGGCCCTGCCCCTGTTCGATGAGATTATTGTTGCAATCGGCCTTAACATTGAAAAGAAAAATTATTTCGATCTCAACGACAGGATCAGATGGATTCAAATGGTTTTTGCAGACTGTCCCCGGATAAAAGTGGACAGCTATTCCGGATTAACGGTGGATTACTGCAGGGACGTTTCGGCTTCTTTTATTCTCAGAGGGTTGCGCACCTCCGCCGATTTTGAGTTTGAACGGACCGTGGGCCAGGTCAATAAAAAACTTTACCCCGACATAGAAACAGTATTTCTGCTGACCACCCCGGATTATACCTCCATAAACTCTTCCATCGTTCGCGATGTATACAAAAATGGCGGAGATGTCAGTATATTTATACCGGATGCGGTAAAACTACCTGTAACAGGAAAAAACAAATAAATATTCGGAAACAGGGCATTCCTGTAAGTAAAAACACCATGCCCGGCATGATCAGTCTGAAACGAAAATTCAGGCTTCCGGCTGGCTGAAGATGCTGAAATTAACCTTCCCGTACTTCCGTTTTTGTAAAAACCCTTCAAAACCTTCGAAGTTGTATTCGCGCGAGTGTTCAACAACCAGCCAGCCACCGGGTTTCAGCAGGGTTCGCTTCATTACTGTGAGGGGGATCTCTTCAACCCCCTGCAGCTCGTAAGGCGGGTCACAGAAGATAATATCATAACGGGTATCGCAGTTACGCAAGAATCTGAAGGCATCCGACCTGAATGAAAGCACTGCCTCGAAGCCAAGGTCCGTTACTGTTTTTCTGATGAAGTTTACGCATCTCAGTTCAAGATCAATGCTTGTCACGCCCCTGGCTCCCCTGCTGGCAAATTCATAGGTGATATTCCCTGTTCCGGCAAAAAGGTCAAGCACCGTTACATCCTCCAGGTCGAAATGATTCACGAGAATATTAAACAGCGCCTCTTTGGCTAGGTCAGTGGTCGGCCTTACAGGCAGGTTGCGGGGGGCATGGATTTGCCTGCTTTTATGGGTTCCGCTTATGATTCGCATAGCGAGGGGCTCAAAAGGGTGTAATAGCGGTGAGTTTTAGATTGAACGGTAACATAACCCCCGATGTGAGGTCCTGATTGTTCAAGTATGTCAACATTTTTTACATACTTTGCAACCAGCCTGAAGAGTGCGTCATCCTTACCGGCTTTCCCTGACAGAAACAGCGGCGTTTTCTCAGGATTCAGTGCCAGTTGTTCCATGACAAACATAATAAAGTAAACAGTATCCTCGTACGTGCGGCATTCAAATGCATTGCAGAAAACCGGCAGTCCGCCCCTTAGAACAATAATCCCAGCAGCGTCGAATTCAATATTAACAAAGATAAGTTCAGGTGCTTCGGTGCGTTTAAACCTCGGGAGCAGTGAGTCAAGCAGAGCCCCTGTCTCATGGACCATCAGGGTGTCCGGAAACCGTGATTCAACCTCATGCAGCAATCCCCGGTAAATGCCGTAAACCAGACGTATATCAGCGGATCTGAGTTTCTGAACCAGAATCTGTGAATCTGCTCCGATTTTGTGAACAAACTGCAGGTAAGCACCTCTCAGGCTATCGTTAAACAAAGGACCCGGGATAAGGGTAAAAAAGCGGCTGTGGAAAATGGTGCATACCTTTCGGTAACTTCTGGTAAGCACCGGATGGGTAGTTAAAAGCCGGTTCAGATAATCGCTGTAAAGGATACCGGCCATGGGCCCGTCCTTAATGCGGACCGAATCAGGAAAGGTTAAAGATTCGAGCCCGATATACTGGTTATGAACCGGCGAGTAAACGGAAAAAGAAAGTCCATCCGGCTCAATCCGGATGGACAGGTAAAATTCTTCTGATAATGCCGGATCAAATAGACGGTCGTAAACGCTGAGCTGCGTCTGATATTCACCGGGCATATTTAACAAATCTACTCCCAGTTACCGTCGGTGGTTGCTTCAGTGAGCGACCCCATTTTGATTCCCGGATATCTGTTCATGGTTTTCTGTTGCTCGGCAAGGTTGATTACGTCCTGTTTATCAAGATCAAAAAGGTAATACTCATAAGGCACCAGAATCTCCATTACCGGAACAATCACACCTCCTTTATCCACTTTAGCTGTACTTATTTCGAATTTCCGGCCTTCTGAATGCGGAATTAAAGCAAGGTCTTCCAGCACAAAGTTTACCCGCTTGGAATACAATGAGTCGGCAATCCCTATAAACCCGATGGTGTCATTGATGGTTTTGGTAAACGTGGTGTCATTGGGATCAGCAACCATTTTAACAACCGGAATCTGCCCCGTTCTCAGAAACTCAAATAGAGTGTCAAAACTGCTTGTATAAGCGTTGTTGAACTGCTTGTAAAAGGTCTGCGCAGTCCTGATGTCCTTTAATTTCGCAACTATCTGGGAATTGCGGGCATTGAGTTCCTCCTGAAACCTGATGGGCTTCATAATGGAAGCATAAAGCAGATAAGCCAGAACAATGACTACTATCGCCAAAACAACCTTGATAACAGTACTTTTCATAAGAAATAAAATTTTTTCGCATTGCAAATGTATAATAAAATTTGATTGTTCAATCCCTAAACCGGATTTTTATTCATGCCTTGCAACGTTAACCGATACAGGGAATTACGAACGCTTATTGACTGATTATTCCCTGCAGATCAGATTAATTCACCGGTTACAATCTCTCATTCGCTCAATTCAATCCGGACTTAAAAGATATGCCGCGATATTATTGAATATCCTTTTGAATGCAATTGTATTAATGACTGCATTTATCATTTTTTATGAAACTTATATACAATGTTTGGCATGTAATTAGTTATATTTGCCGGCAAGTGTAATTTTTAACCAAACCAGAATACAAATGAAAAAAGGAAAAATGTTAAAGGCCTTTGTTGCTGTTGTTGCGCTCACGCTTAGTTTAAACCTGGCTACTGCCCAATCCATCGAAGATGCAACCAATGCCTATAACCGTGGTGTGGAACTTGCCGCATCCGACCTTCCCAAAGCAGTTGAAGCATTGTTGCAGGCAGCTTCGATTGCGGAAAAAGCAGGACCTGAGGCTCAGGAAATTCTAACGCTTTCAAGGCAACAGGTTCCGGTTCTTCAATACAATCATGCGACTGCATTGTATAAGGAGAAAAAAATTGATGAAGCCATCACCAACTTTGAACTTGCGCACAACTATGCAGTTGAGTTCGGCGATAACGGCATTCAGGCAAAAGCCGATGACCTTCTGCCCAAGTTATACCGTGTAAAAGGCAATAATGAATACAAGGCAGGCAAATACATTGAAGCGCTGGAAAGTTTTGAAAAAGCATTGGGTTATGACCCGGATTTTGCCGGTGCTCACCTCAGCAAAGGACTTGTTTACAACAAGCAGAACAAGAATGATGAGATGAAAGCTGCCATGGATGCTGCCATCGAAGCTGGTTTAAAAACCAATGACTCAAAAACCGTAGAGCAGGCCCGTAAATTTATGAGCGACAATCTGATTGTTGACGCCAATGCCGCTTTCAAGAAAAATGATTTCAATGCCACGGTAGAAATGCTGAATGAATCGGTTAAATACTCCGAAAGCAATCCTGAAGCATTTTACCTTTTCGCTGTAGCTTACAACAAACTCTCGCGTTGGGATGATGCCATAGCCACTGCAGAAAAAGGAATGGCACTTGAAGAAAATACTCCCGCCAAGCAAGCCAGATTCCATTTTGAGATCGGTATGGCCCAGGCAGGAAAAGGGTCAACCGGAGATGCCTGTGCTTCTTTCAAAAAGGCCGCTGTCGGCCCCCTGGCCGAATCTGCCAACTACCAGATTAAGACTGTCCTGAAGTGCAGCTGATAGCCTCAGGTTCTGAAATAACCCTGAAAGGGTGATCAAAAGCAGCTGAACAAAAACAACATTGTTCAGCTGTTTTTTTTACTTGTACCAAAGGTTAACTTAATGCCGGGCAACGGAAAAAAATCCAGGCAATACTGATTATGGCCAGTTAGCGCTTATTGAGAATAATGAGCGCGGCAATAACCCCTGGAATCCAACCGGCAAGGGTAAGTATAAAAACAATGAGAAATGAGCCGCACCCTTTATCCAGCACGGCAAGGGGAGGAAAAATAATGGCCAGCAGAACGCGGAGAATGGACATATCAACCTTAATTTTGGTCAAAAATAATGATATTGCCCGAAAATCTTATGTATATTTTGTAAGTTTGGGGATATGGACAAGTTTTCGGTTCACTTTTGTGATGCCATCAGGGATTACCTGGATTTCCGCGCAAGAAAATATCCTGCAAAAAGCGTTTTGAAGCTGATCTGTGACAGATATCAACTTGATGCCGCAGAAAGAACGATGCTTTTCCGGGGGATCACCCTGCCTGAAACTGCACAGAACAGACTGGCAAAGCTTTGCGGTCTGCCGCCGGCAGGGAGCCTTTTCCATGTTGACTATTTTAACCAATGCCTGATCATCGTAAGTTACCTAACCGGTAAAAGGGTCTTTATTTCCTGCGATGGTGTTTTAAGGGATGCATCAGGATTTCATGGAAAAAAGATTCCTGAGCATTTGTTTCTCAGATCAGTTGAGCTGGTTTTTAAAACACTCGAAAGTTTCCGACCCGCAGGCATAATTTTTTATGCTGATAATCAGATTAACCGGGCCGACCAATTGGCATCGGTTGCCGATGAATTATCCGGCCATGCATCCGTCAATTGCCGTATACTGATGACAGACAAGGCAGATGCAGAACTTACTTCGGCTACTGAAGGGATAATCTGTACCGCAGATTCGGCTATTATCGACCGCGCGCAATTGCCGGTTTTTGATCTGGCGAAATACATCCTGGAAAACAATTTCAATCCTGTATTTCAGGACCTCAGAAACATCTGTGCTTCAACGCAGTTTCCACAGATTCCTCCTGCCACCTGAAAAAGTATCAGAACCGGTCATTATAAAAGGTTATTACCGCACAAAACAGCATACTCCGGGATATCACTGCAAAAATCCAGCTGCTTATCCTGGTAGTTCACTTTTGCGCAATAATGCTCTATCCCATTGGTAATTAACAAATAATCAACCTTCAATGCCAGATTATATGCAGATGCCTGAAAAAAAACCTCTTCGGTTAGCGGAACCTTGGGAGCCTTGCATTCTGCAATCATCACCGGACGTCCGTCAGGCGCAAATACCAGCAGATCAAAACGGCGAGGCATACGGTTTACCCTGAGACCACGCTCAGATGCGACCATGTGTTCGGGTACTTTCCTGTCAATACAGAGATACTGAATGAGGTGCTGCCGGACCCACTCTTCAGGGGTAAGGGCTACAAATCGTCTGCGCAAAGGGTCAAAAATCTCACGTCGCTGAGATGTTTCTCTGATCCTGAATTTGTAACCCGGAAAATTCAGCGGTTGCATGGTTGAGGGTCTGTATTGCATTATAACTGCAACATTATATCAAAAACCTTACATTTGCAATAAAATAAGTTATTTGTTCAAAGCACTTAAATGACAGGCCGGGCATGAAAACCAAACAGGAAATCACAGAGAACTGGCTCCCGAGATATACAGGCACTTCTCTTCAGGAGTTTGGCGGGTATATATTGCTGACAAACTTCAGCCATTACCTTGAACTTTTTGCCCACTGGAACAATGTTGAAATTAGGGGCGTAAACAGGGCCATGCCGAGTGCAACGGCCGGAGATATCACCATGATCAATTTCGGCATGGGAAGTGCCAATGCAGCGACCATAATGGACCTGCTCGGAAGCATCAGGCCCCAGGCCGTTTTGTTTCTCGGCAAATGCGGTGGCCTCAAACACAGGGCGGAACTCGGCGACCTCATACTACCCATCGCTGCTATCCGCGGCGAAGGAACCTCCGATGATTATTTCCCTCATGAGGTGCCTGCCCTGCCGGCCTTCAGCCTGCAGAAAGCCATATCCACAACCATCCGGGATTTCAACCGGGACTACTGGACCGGAACAGTATACACCACCAACCGGCGGGTTTGGGAGCATGATGATGTTTTTAAAGAATACCTTCGTTCAATCAGGGCCATGGCCATTGATATGGAAACCGCAACAATATTCAGTGTTGGGTTTTTCAATGAAATCCCCACAGGGGCCCTTTTGCTGGTATCGGATCAGCCAATGATCTCTTCGGGTGTTAAAACCGAGGAAAGCGACAGGCACGTTACAGAGGAGTTTGTTGAAATCCACCTTAAAATCGGCATTGAATCCCTCAAGCAACTTATCAATAGAGGTTTAACGGTAAAGCACCTTCGTTTCTGATCAAATCATCTCATGACCACTGATTTCAACCGTATCCTGTCTGACCTGAAAAAGCGGATTTATTATCCTGTGTATCTGCTGAGCGGCGAAGAGCCCTATTTTATTGACCTGATAAGCGATGCCATTGAACGGGAAGTGCTCAGTGACATTGAAAAGGAATTTAACCAGACAATTCTTTACGGCCGCGATGTGAATGCAAGTATCATCCTTGACCACGCCAAGCGCTATCCGATGATGTCGAGCCACCAGGTTGTCATCGTTAAAGAAGCTCAGGAAATAAAAACCCTCGACGACCTGATACCATACATCGAGAAACCACTGAATACCACCATCCTGGTTCTTTGCTACAAATACAAAAAATTCGACAAACGAAAGTCTATCTATAAACTAATTGATAAAAAAGGGGTGGTTTTTGATTCAGCCAGAATTTATGAGGAAAAGATTCCGGGCTGGATCGTGGCACAGGTTGAAACCAGCGGCTACTCCATCAGCCCAAAAGCTTCAAGTATGATCTCCGACGCCCTGGGCAATGACCTGAGCAAAGTATCGAATGAACTTGGCAAATTATATATCAATCTGCCCAAAGGAAGTCTGATCACGGAAAAACTGGTTGAAGACAACATCGGCATCAGTAAAGACTATAATTTTTTCGAGTTGCAGAAAGCGCTGGTTAACAGAAATATCCCTAAAGCAAACCGGATCATCGCCTACTTTGCTTCAAATCCAAAGGAGAATCCCCTGATAAAAAATGTGATCCTGTTGTTTCACTTTTTTTCAAAGGTGCTGCTCTATCATTCAGTCAGAAGTAAATCTGATGCTGAGGCCGCATCGGTATTGGGTGTTCAGGCATATTTTCTGAATGACTACAAGACTGCCGTTCGCTGTTACAGCCCTGGAAAGGTCGTAGAGATTATCGGCCTGCTCAGGGAATATGACCTTAAAAGCAAGGGCGTTGATGCAGGTTCAGCTACCGACGGAGAATTAACGAAAGAACTCATATACAAGATTCTGCATTAACAGGGCCAGAACCACTGGGGTGCCGGAAAAACGGGTATAATAAATGAATATAATTATGGTTACCCCTTATCGGCAAAAGAGATTCTGAGACTGCCTTAGTTTTAACGGAATTCTTATGGAGTGAAATTGCCGGGAAGGAGGCTAACAGGAAGCCGTGAAACACAGCCTATTTCTTACGGATAAATCCTTTCCCCGTTTTTTTTTCTTTCCTGCCACGGCGCCGCGGCTGATAATTGATCTGCTCTCCATACATACCGGCGATAAGTGCGGCATACTTTTCCTGCATATAGGTTCTTCTCACCTTCAGGGTAGGCGAGAGTTCTCCCGACTCTACCGACCATTCTTTTTCCATCAGGATGAACTTTCTCACCTGCCAGGTATGATCCAGGGTTTCATTCAGTTCGTTGATTTCACGCTGAATTCTCTGAATCACCAGTTCAGTTTTCGACATTTCAGCATTTGTGCTGTATTCAATGCCCTTGGCCTCGCACCACGAACGGAGATATTCAAAATTGGGCACAATCAGTGCTGATGGATAATTACGATTCTCCCCGATAACCATCGCACTTTCGATAAAAGGAGATTCTTTGATCCGGTTTTCAATCACCTGAGGGGCAATATATTTTCCCAATGAGGTTTTGAATATTTCCTTCTTACGGTCGGTGATCTTCAGATACTGTCCGTTTACAAGTTCTCCGATATCACCGGTATGGAACCACCCCTCTTCATCAAAAACCTCCGCATTGCGGTCGGGCCGGTTATAATAACCCATCATCACATTAGGACCTTTAACCAGAATTTCGCCATCCTCAGCCAGTTTCAGTTCCACCCCCGGCAAAGGCCGGCCCACCGTACCGAATCTGACTCCTCCCTGCTCAAAGGTACCCACGGCAATTACCGGAGAAGTTTCCGTAAGCCCGTACCCTTCGATTACCTGAATTCCGGCGGCCCAGAAAACCCTTGCCAGTTTTGGGTGAAGGGGTGCTCCCCCTGAAACGATGATTTTTAACCTGTCACCAAATGCCCGTCGCCAATGGCGGAATACAAGCCGGTCGGCAAGAAGCAGCTTCAAACGGAAGGCCCACCTGCGGGTAAGATGGAAATCGAACCGGTGTCCGAGGTTGAGTGCCCAAAAGAAAATGAGTTTTTGTATTCCCTTCAGGTTTCGACCTTTTCTGAGAATGGTGGCATAACTCTTTTCAATTACCCTGGGTACAGCACAAAACATTTCAGGTCTTACTTCACGCATGTTCTCACGCAAGCGGTCAAGGCTTTCAGCATAGTAAACCGAAATTCCCATATACTGATACATGTAGTTGAGCATCCGCTCATAAACATGACAGAGCGGCAGGAAACTCAATGCCCGGTTAACCTCCCTGCCATCCAGTATCTGGCTTACGGCAGTGAAATTACTTACCATATTGAAATGAGAAAGCATCACTCCCTTAGGTCTGCCCGTTGTTCCGGAAGTATAGATCAGGGTGGCAAGATCCTCCGGCCTTATTGCTGACCGGATTGACCCAAGCAATTCCTTATTGGAATTTTTTCTGCCAAGTCTTATCAGGTCTGACCAATCTTTCAGTCCTTTCTGCTTTTCGAGTACAAAATAAGCCTGGAGATCGGGCAGTTCATTCAAAACAGGTTTGATCCGCTGATAGGCAGCCCGGCAACCGATAAACAAGACCCTTACCCTCGCATCCCTAAAAATAAATCGATAATTTTCAATACTTAAAGTAGGATAAACCGGCACATGCACACCACCGGTCTGAAGAATGCCCATATCCAGAAAATTCCATAAAGGACTGTTGCCCATAATAGTAGCAACCCTGTCACCCGGACAAATTCCAAGCGCCATAAGCGCGTAACTGACACAATCAGCTTGTTTGATGTAGCCCGAAGCAGAAATATTAACCCATTTCCCCTGGGATTTCGAGGCAAATACATCTTCTTTACCGGCATACGTTCCCCGGTATAGATGAAGAAGATCAAATATGCGGGTCACCATTTCCATCCGCACTAAAATTAACCGGTTAAATTATTAACGGCTTACGCTTCTTCTATGTCAAAAATCTTCTGAATCCGCTCACTGTATTTTTCCGAGATATAACCGCGCCGCAGTTTAAGCGAGGCTGTAAGTTCTCCGGTATCAACAGTCCATTCCTTATCAAGGAGTTCGAAGCGCTTAACCTGCTCAGTTGCCCCGAAAAACTTATTGTACTTGTCAATTTCAACCTGAAACCGTTTCCTGATACGGGGCAGATTAACCATTTCCGCATCGGTGGTATAAGGCACTTCCTTGATGGCACACCAGCTTTTAAGGTGATTGAAATCAGGGACGATCAGTGCTGCTGCAAATTTCTGGTTTTCTCCCAACACCATCAATGTATCAATGAAGGGAGATTCCTTGAACTTGTTTTCCAGTTGCTCGGGGCTGATGTATTTCCCGAGTGAGGTCTTGAAAATTTCCTTCTTTCGTCCGGTTATCCTCAGGTGACCCTCAGGTTCAATTTTCCCGATATCGCCGGTATGAAACCAACCTTCCGGATCGATGGCCGACTTTGTAAGTTCGTCTTCTTTGTAATAGCCCATCATGATATTCCGGCCTTTTGCCAGAATTTCACCATCGTTGGCAATCATCACCTCCACGCCTTTCAGCACCCGCCCCACGGTTCCGAAACTTATGCCCTGTTCGCTGAAATCACTTACAGCAATAACCGGAGAGGTTTCCGTAAGGCCATAACCTTCCAGTACGGGAATGCCCGCAGCCCAGAAGACCCTCGAAAGCCTTGGTTGCAGGGCAGCACCTCCTGACACTATGACTTTCATGTTGTTACCCAGGGCTGCCCTCCATTTGCTGAAAACAAGCTTATTGGCCAGTTTTAGCTTCAGTTCATAATACCACCCATTGGCTCCGTAGAGTTCATATTTAAGACCCAGGTTCACAGCCCAGAAAAAGATAATCTTTTTGATACCGCCGAGTTTCCTGCCATTCATGATGATTTTATCGTAAATCTTCTCAAGCAGGCGGGGAACGGTAGAAAGTATATCTGGTTTCACTTCGCGCATATTCTCGGCAATGGAAGCCACATTCTCGGCATAATAAACCGATATTCCCAGATACTGGTACATATAGTTAAGCATGCGTTCATACACATGACAGAGCGGCAGATAACTTACAGCTTTCCCATTTTCACCTACCGGAGGTATGTGAGAAACTGCTATCACATTGCTAAGAATATTGTCATGCGAAAGCATTACCCCTTTAGGATTTCCGGTAGTGCCGGAGGTATAGATAAGTGTTGCCAGGTCGTCAGGCCTTATCGTTTTTTTGATATCTGACAAAGCCTCCACCGCAGGATGTTCAAGCCCCATAGTTATAAAATCATCCAACAGGCGCAACCCGTTAACTTCTTTAACCGAATATACCGCAGTCAGGCTCTGCACTTCAGGAATAATATGTTCAATCTTCCTGTATATATCCTTCCCGGAAATAAACAGCATCTTAATCCCGGCATGACTCAGGATATACTTATAATCTGACTCACTGATGGTCGGATAAATCGGGACATGCACCGCACCTGCCTGCATAATGCCCATATCAATAAAATTCCATTCCGGTCTGCTGGGCATAATGGTGGCCACCATATCTCCTTTCCCGATTCCCGAGTAAAGCAAGGCATAACTGATGGCGTCAGCAATGCGGCGGTACTCGGTAATGGAATATTTCCGCCAGATTCCGTCTTCCTTTCCGGCAATGACATCATCCTTAGGCTGATAGACTTCTGAATAGTGTGGCAAAAGATCGAACAAACGGGAAACTTTTGTCATACGCTGTCGGTTTGTTTAGGCAAATAGTTTTTCTATCCTGGTTTGATACTTTTTTGCAATAAATGAGCGCCTGAGTTTGAGTGTCGGGGTGAGTTCCCCACTGGCCGTTGACCATTCGCTGCTCATAATGTCAATTTTCTTGATTTGCTCCGTGCTTCCAAACTCCGTATTGTACTTGTCAATCACCTTAAGCAGCCTTTGCCTTATCCTTGGCAATGCCACCATTTCCTCGTCCGTAGTGTATTCAATTTCTTTAATCCTGCACCATGATCTCAGGTGGTTAAAATCCGGAACCACCAACGCGGCAGCAAACTTCTGATTCTCACCCACTACCATGATATTATCAATAAACGGCGATTCTTTAATTTTGTTTTCAAGCAGCTCCGGAGCAATATACTTGCCAAGCGAGGTCTTGAAAATTTCCTTTTTCCGGCCTGTGATCCGCAGTTGTCCTTCCGGCTCAAACTGACCTATATCTCCTGTATGAAACCATCCATCCTGATCAATGACCTGCGCGGTGAGTTCAGGATCTTTGTAATAGCCCAGCATGATATTAGGCCCGCGGGCCAGAATTTCCCCGTCTTCGGCTATCATAACCTCTACACCCCTGAGCGGAGGCCCTACCGTACCGATCTTGATTCCATTACTGTCGGTGCTGGTTACCGCTATTACAGGAGAGGTTTCCGTAAGTCCGTAACCCTCATAGATCGGCAAACCGGCGGCCCTGAATGTTTTCACAAGCCTCGGCTGAATGGATGCACCTCCCGACACGATAATCTTGAAGTTCCCGCCCAATGCTTCGCGCCACTTGCTGTATATCAGTTTGTCGGCAATACGGTGCCTTAACATGTACCAGGCATTGTTGTTACCCTGAACATCGTAATGAAGCGCAAGATCAACCGCCCAGAAAAAGATCATCCGTTTCACCCCTTTCAGTTTACGTCCGCTTGCCTGAATTTTATCATAAATTTTTTCAAGTAAACGGGGTACACAACACATCATGTCCGGATGAATCTCCTTGATATTATCGGTAATCGTTGCCAGACTCTCGGCATAATAAACCGAAATGCCAAGGTACTGGTAAAGGTAGTTGAGCATTCGCTCATAAACATGGCACAATGGCAGAAAACTCAGTGCCTTGCCCTCCTCTCCAAAAGTCGGGATATAAGAAACAGCAATGAAATTGGAAATAATATTCGTATGCGAAAGCATTACTCCCTTGGGATTGCCGGTAGTGCCGGAAGTGTAAATAATCGTTGCAAGATCGTCTCCCTGAATGCTGTCCTTGATAGCCTGAACCTGTTCCGGCATAGGGCCGGCCTGACCAATTCCAACCAGATCATACAGATTCCGGAAACCCTCCCGATGTTTGAAGGTAAAAACCTCCTCAACCGAAGGACAGTTAGCCGACACTTCCTTTATTTTTCTTGACAGCTCATCACCGGAAACAAATACGAATTTGATGCTGGCATGATTGAAAATATACTGATAATCCGCAGGACTGATCGTAGGATAAACCGGGATATGAATAGCTCCCGCCTGCATGATGGCCATATCCAGAAAATTCCATTCAGGCCTGTTATTGGTAATTGTAGCGATGGTATCGCCCTTTTTCACACCAAGTGAAAGTAAGCCATAGGTCAGATCATCCGCCATGCGGATGTATTGTTCTATACTATACTTCTTCCAGACTCCATCCTCCTTGCAGGCAAGTGCATCATCCTTTGGCTTATAGGAAGCCACATAATTCGGTAAAAGATCGAAAATTCTGGTGATGGTCGTCATTTCGCTCAGTTTTAGAAATGAATATTCATATGATTACCCTGGTGAACTTCGATAAATTAATATTCGAAACGAAAATGCGTGCTTTATTTGGTATAGTCAATCTCCAGAAAGTCATTTCCTGTGAATTATTCCGGCCGCCGCCTGGGCTGCCGGCATAATGAGCAGATCGTTAATATTTACATGCGGCGGCTGACTTGCAACATAGTACACGGCTTCGGCAATATCTTCGGGACGAAGCGGTTCGAATCCTTCGTATACTGCTTGTGCAAGGATTTCATCACCGCTGAACCGAACGGTGGAAAACTCCGTTTCGGCAGCTCCGGGAGCGATCTGACTCACCTTAATACCATATGGCAACAGGTCGATGCGCATGGCTTTTGTAATGCTGTCGACAGCCGCTTTGGTTGCACAGTAAATATTTCCGTTAGGATAAACCTCACGCCCGGCTATTGATCCGATGTTGATGATGTGCCCGCTGCCCCGGCTGACCATCGCAGGCGCCAGAGCCCTGCTGAGGTATACAAGACCTTTGACATTGGTGTCGATCATCTGATCCCATTGTTCAATATTCCCTTTATGAAAAGGTTCAAGTCCAAGGGCCAGGCCGGCATTGTTGATAAGAATATCCGGAATCCTGAATTCTTCGGGCAGAGAGGCTAGTGAACGGTTTATTTCTTCCTGTCGGCTTACATCGAGCTGCAGGGGAATAACCACGACTTTAAACCTGACAGCCAATTCCGATGCAATTGACTGCAGTTTCTCTATTCTCCGGCCCGAAATAACCAGATCGTAACCTGATTCAGCAAAACGGCTGGCACATGACCGGCCGATACCACTGCTGGCGCCGGTAATAAATACAATTTTACCCATAAATGCTCGTCATGATCTCCCGTAAAAATTCAGAATGCAGGAGTCAGTCCCTCCGAAGGGTAAAAGTATGGAATAATAAATAATAAGACAAACAACTTTTTTAAGAAAATTAACAATTGACTGTCCCGGAATCTGAAAAACTTCCTTAAGACTTATAATCCATCTGTTTGTCTTTAGTGCATTTTTTGAAAACTATTCAACCAATCCTGCGCCTGATCCACTCCCTGGCATTTACAAAGGGCTCAATCCAGGGAGAAACTTCATCACCTGACCTTCCCGAAGGATACCAGGCCCAGTTCCAGGGATAGACTGAACGTTCAAGATGTGGCATCATGGCAAGGTGGCGCCCGTCCTGTGAAGCGATGGCCGCTGCCGCAAGATCCGATCCGTTTGGATTACCGGGATAAGCATTATAGCTGTATTTCATTGGTATCTGATACTGATGCTCATCAAGCGGCAGGTTAAAACGTCCTTCACCATGCGCAATCCATATACCAAGCCTTTTCCCGGCCATACTGCCCAGCATCACCGAGCTGTTTTCCGGAATATCAACATTCAGAAACGCAGATTCGAACTTTCCTGAGGCATTGTGAAGCATAGCAGGCTTGTGATCATGCTCCGGATAAATCAGCCCCAGTTCTACCATCAGCTGACAGCCGTTACACACCCCTAAACTCAGGGTGTCTGGCCGTGCATAGAAATTATCCAGCGCAGCTTTGGCACGTTCATTATAGATAAATGCCCCGGCCCAGCCTTTGGCTGAACCCAGCACATCAGAATTGCTGAAGCCTCCCACAAAAACGATCATATTCACATCATCCAGGGTTTCCCGCCCGCTGATCAGATCTGTCATATGAACATCCTTCACGTCAAAACCGGCAAGGTAAAGCGACCAGGCCATTTCGCGATCACCGTTCACCCCTTTCTCCCGGATAATGGCAGCCCTTATTCCGGAGGGTGAAGTCCGGTTAATATCAATATTATACTGCGACAAAGCGCCTGTAAAATCGTCGCCAAATTCACCGGAAAGCGGTTGCTTATCGAAATTGCGGTAACGCTCGCGGGCATGATCTTCACCACTTTGCTGCCTGTCGAGCAGGTACGACGTCTTAAACCAGAGTTTGCGCAACTGATCGACTTCCATCTCCACAATGCCCTTGTGGAAGCGAAGAACCAGGTTTCTCCGGAATGACGGTTTCCCAAGGATATGGAATTTAAGCCCTGCTTCCTTTAAAAGCACCGATGCGTAATCTATGTCGTTTACCTGCATAACAACACCGGGGTTTTCGCTGAAAAGCAGTTTGATGATATCACTTTCGCCGAATCCGTCAAGGTCAATATCCAGCCCGATGCCCGGCTGGGCAAAAAGCATTTCAAGCAACGCTGTTACCAAACCACCTGAAGAAATATCATGTCCCGCCAGGACAATATCTTTCCGGATCAGCGCCTGAACAGCTTCAAATGCCCGGATGAAAATACCGGTATCTGCCACTGTCGGGGCTTCATCACCAAGGGTGTTCAGCACCTGTGCCAGTGCACTGCCTCCTGTTTTTAGCCGGTCGGCTGAAAAATCGAGATAAATCACCGAAGAAGTAAATTCAGGCACCAGCACAGGTTTCACAACCTTCCGGATATCACTTACCTCAGCTACTGCCGAGATAATTACTGTTCCCGGCGAAAGCACTTTCTCCCCATCCGGATATTTCTGGGTCATCGAAAGGGAATCCTTTCCGGTGGGAATATTAATACCCAGTGCAATGGCAAAATCGCTGGCTGCCTTCACTGCCTCATAAAGCCGCACATCCTCTCCCGGGTTCCGGCAGGGCCACATCCAGTTTGCACTCAGCGAAACACCCTTCAGACCATGCTCCAGCGGCGCCCACACAAGGTTGGTTAGCGATTCCGCGACAGCCAGTACCGAACCCGCAGCCGCATCAATCAGACCGGCAGCCGGAGCATGGCCTATGGAAGTAACAATTCCTTTTTCACCATGATAGTCAAGCGCAACTACCCCGCAATTATTCAGCGGTAACTGAACCGGGCCTGCAGTTTGCTGAACTGCCACACGGCCGGTCACTGAACGGTCAACTTTATTGATAAGCCAGTCTTTACATGCAACCCCTTCCAACTGTAAAACCTGCTCCACATAGCCTTTTAGTCCGGCTGCCTTGTACTTCAGCGGAGCATGAACCTGTGCCAGGGATGAATCTTCCATAATGGTGCGCGGTGGCTTGCCGAACATATCGGCCAGGTGCAGATCAATGGGCTTGTTTCCCGTTTTGCTGTTTATAAATACAAGCTGCTGATCACCTGTTGTTTCTCCGACCACGAAAATGGGGGCCCTTTCCCTTACGGCCACCTTCTGAAGCAGATCAACATCCGGCTGATGCATGATCAGTCCCATACGCTCCTGCGATTCGTTTCCGATAATCTCCCGGTCCGAAAGTGTAGGATCACCTACCGGCAATTTATCAATTTCAATTCTCCCTCCGGTGACTTCAACCAACTCGGATAGTGAGTTCAGGTGTCCGCCGGCACCATGATCATGTATTGAGACAACCGGATTCTCATCCATCTCAGCCATTGCCCTGATGGCATTATACACCCGTTTCTGCATCTCGGGATTCGACCGTTGCACGGCATTCAGTTCAATGGCATTGCTGAACTGGCCGGTGGCTACCGATGACACAGCTCCTCCACCCATCCCGATACGGTAATTATCTCCACCCAGCACGATTACTTTATCTCCTGGTGCCGGATCCTCTTTCAGGCTGTCAGATTTCCGGGCATAACCCACCCCGCCTGCAAGCATAATTACTTTATCATAACCATAGGTCATGGCACCTTCCTGATGCTCGAAAGTCAACAGGCTCCCGCAGATCAGTGGTTGTCCGAATTTATTGCCAAAATCACTGGCCCCATTCGATGCCTTGATCAGCAACTCTTCAGGAGTCTGATAAAGCCATTTCCGGGGTTTTACAACCGTTTTCCAACCATGTAATTCACAATTTCTAGGATAAGAGGTCATGTATACCGCGGTGCCGGCAATAGGCATGGAACCTTTCCCCCCGGCCATTCTGTCGCGGATCTCTCCCCCGCTGCCGGTTGCCGCCCCGTTGAATGGCTCAACTGTTGTCGGAAAATTATGGGTCTCCGCTTTCAGCGAAATAACAGAATCAATCTCTTTAACCCTGAAAAAATCGGGCCGGTCAGGATTAACAGGTGCAAACTGCCTGATAGACGGCCCCTTTATAAATGCTACATTATCCTTGTACGCTGATACGATGTAATTGGGATTCGTGCCGGAGGTTTTGCGTATCATCGAGAAAAGGGTCTCCGGCATTTCCCTGCCATCCAGCACAAAAGTACCGTTGAAAATTTTATGCCGGCAATGCTCCGAATTAACCTGGGAGAAGCCAAATACTTCACTGTCAGTCAATGGTCTGCCGATTTTACGGCTCAGCTCATTGAGGTATTCAATTTCATCCTGCGAAAGGGCGAGGCCTTCCTGAAGGTTGTAAGCAGCGATATCTTCAATTTCTTTCACCGGATCAGGCTCATGCAGGACTGTAAAAATATCCTGATCAAGGTTATGGTTCAATACCTGCAGCATGGCATCGTAAGGTGCATCGGCCCCCTGCACTTCAACATATTCTTCAATCCTGAAGATGCCTGAAATTCCCATGTTCTGGGTAATCTCTACGGCATTTGTACTCCATGGAGTTACCATTTCGCGCCGCGGCCCAATAAAAAAGCCCGATATCGACCGGGCTTCAATATATGCTGCGCCACTGAACAGCCAACTCAGTTTCTGTATATCGTTTAATGTGAGCTCCTTTTCGCAACCAACGGCATAAATGGCATTCCCCTTAAAAAACCTGATCATTTTCTTGATTTTTTGATGTGGCAAAGTTAAAAAAGGAAATTAAAAGGAGAAGTGCAAATATTGAAATACGTGAAGTGTTTTGCAGAAAAAACCCTGCTTCAATCTGTTAACGGGAAGAAACAAAACTTCTTAAATTTGTCATGATTAATTTAAGGGGGTATGTTAAAAAAAATCAAACTTACTGAAGATTGGGCATCTGTTGTCGTTGGAATCGCATTGATCATAGCCGTTGTAGCAACTTCATTTTTTCCCGAACTCCCGAAATTCGGGCCTAAAACAGGATGGACAGGATGGACTGTGCTGAGCGCCGAAGTATTTACCACCGGCAACACCCTCCGCCTGGGTATGACATTTCTCTATTTCCTGTTCTTTGCACTTGCCGGCACCTGGATGATGGGCAAGCGGGGCAAAGAATTGATAACGGCATTTCCTGTAGTCTTCATCCTTTCGATGCTTGCCCAGTTGATTGCCTCCAGCGGCTCAATGAAGAACCTGGGACTGGAAACAGTGCTCTTTTCGCTGCTGATCGGACTGTTTATCAGCAATGTTTTAAGCACACCCGCCTGGCTGAAAGCCGGAATCCAGAGTGAATTCTATATCAAAATAGGTTTGGTTATGCTCGGAACCACCATTCTATTTTCCGAAATTATGAAAGCCGGATTATTTGGTGTCCTTCAGGCGGTGATCGTTGTGGTTTCAGTGTGGTATTTTGCTTTCTGGATAGCACGCAAGCTTAAAGTTGACGAAGAACTTGGCATCATGCTCGCCAGCGCGGTCAGCATCTGTGGAGTTTCAGCAGCCATTGCAACAGCAGGAGCCATTAAAGGCGACAGCAAGAAACTCAGCTATGTAATCTCACTGGTCCTGGTGGTAGCCATCCCCATGATGATATTTATGCCGTTGATTGCCAGGTGGATAGGATTATCTGACGAAGTTACCGGTGCCTGGCTGGGTGGCTCCATCGACACCACCGGGGCTGTGGTGGCAGGGGGCACCATTGCAGGCGATACCGCATTGAAATTCAGTACTATTATCAAGTTTTCACAAAATGTGCTGCTCGGTGTCGCTGCATTCCTGATCTCAATCTTCTGGACTTACCGGCAGGCAGAAAAAAACGGCACGGATGAAAAACCGACCCTGGGCGTTATCTGGGAACGCTTCCCGAAATTTGTGCTGGGTTTCATTGCCGCTTCCCTGGTTTTTTCCTTCATGATCGATGGCGAAACAGCTGTGAATGCGGGCAAAACCATAAAGAGCTACCAATCACTGTGGTTCAACCTGGCCTTTGTCTGTATCGGCCTCGAAACCCGCTTCAAAGACCTGGTAACCCTGGATAAAGGACGACCGCTCTATGCCTTCCTTATCGCACAGGGGTTCAATATCATCATAACCCTGATTGTGGCTTACATATTGTTCGGCATCTTCTGGTAATATAATCAGGGGGGCTTTTTTCAGAAATTTCTCAGCTGATCCGGGCCATAAGACTGTTCCGGTAAGCCAGATCCGCATGATTAATCCGGAGCAATTGGTATTTATTTTCATCACATAACAATTTGCCTGAATATTAATTCTACCTTTGCGCGCAATTTTCTAAACAATTTTATGCCTAATTTTCAAGAACTTGGCTTAAACCCCCGCTTAATTGAGGCGGTTGAAGCCCTCGGGTTTAAAGACCCCATGCCTGTACAGGCTGAAGTGATCCCCTCCCTCATTGAACAACCCTCCGATCTTGTAGGACTTGCCCAGACCGGAACAGGAAAAACGGCTGCCTTCGGATTGCCTGTGTTGCATCACATCAATCCGGAACTTCAGAAAACCCAGGCTTTGGTCCTCTGCCCAACGCGTGAACTCTGCCTGCAGATATCGAAAGACCTGAGAAGTTATGCCCGGTTCATTCCCGGAGTAAAAGTTTCAGCCGTTTACGGAGGAGCCAGTATTGAACTGCAAATCAAGCAATTAAATGAAGGCCCGCAGATCATCGTGGCTACTCCCGGTCGTCTGAATGACATGATCCGGCGTAAAAAGGTGGATTTCAGTCGTGTGCAATGGCTGGTGCTCGACGAAGCCGATGAGATGCTCGATATGGGCTTCCAGGAAGAAGTGGATACCATCCTCGAACATACACCCGAAGAAAAGCACACCCTGCTCTTCTCTGCCACCATGCCTGAAGAAGTTGAACGCATCCTTGCCAAATACATGACCAATCCGGTTGTGAAAACGGTGGGAAAACGAAACACGGGAACTGCTAATGTCAAGCATATCTATTACCTGGTTCAGGCCAAAGACCGCTATGCCGCACTGAAAAGAATTGCGGACTTCAATCCCCGCATTTATGCCATTATCTTCTGCCGCACCCGCATCGAAACCCAGGAAATCGCCGATTCGCTGATCCGCGACGGTTATAATGCCGATTCGCTCCATGGAGATCTCTCGCAAGCAGCACGCGACAATGTTATGAACCGCTTCAGGAATCAAACCCTTCAGATGCTTGTGGCGACCGATGTGGCCGCCCGCGGACTCGATGTAAACGACCTCACCCATGTAATCAACTATAACCTGCCCGATGATTCGGAAGTATATATCCACCGGAGCGGCAGAACCGGACGTGCAGACAAGACAGGCACCTGCATCTCCATCATCAACCTGAAAGAGAAATTCAAGATCCGGCAGATTGAAAAGAAAATCAACCGCGAGTTCGGTAAAGCCAAAATCCCGACAGGAGTTCAGGTTTGTGAGAAACAACTGTTCCATCACATCGACCGCATGGAAAACGTGGCCATTGACGTGGAAATCGAATCCTTCCTTCCGGTGATTTATCGTAAACTGGAATGGATGGATCGTGAGGAAATCATCAAACGGTTTGTTTCACTTGAATTCAACCGTTTCCTGGAATACTACCGTGATGCACGGGATCTGAATGTTGAAGATGACAACAAACCCTTAAGGGAACCCAGGGAAGGCCGTGACAGAAAATCTGAGCGCAGGAGTGATGACGGTCAGTTTACCCGCCTGTTTGTGAGTATCGGCAGGAAAGACAAGGTGCTGCCACCGCAGATCATCGGCCTCATCAATGAAGTGACCCGCTCCAGGGAGATCAAAATCGGCCGTATCGACATCATGGACAATTATTCCTTTGTGGATGTTGATTCCAAATCCGTTGGCCGCATCATGAAAGCTTTTGAAAATGAAACCTCCAACCCGAGAGGGATCAGGGTGGAACGTGCATCAGAAAGGGAATTCGCCCCCGCTGACCGGAAAAGAAGATCGAATCCGGGTAAGGAAAAATCATTCCGGCCTGAAGGTAAATCTTTCCGTTCCGAAAACAAGTCATTCCGTTCAGAAGGAAAACCTTTCCGGAATAAGCCCGAGCAGGATTCCCCCTGGAAAAAGCCTGAACGAAAGGGCGGGCCGGGTAAAAACAAGAAAAACAAATAGCGCTGCAGTATTTCATGATTACTGACTATTTGTCATACCAATATACAGTATGAATATTGAAAAAGCCTGACCAGCTGCAATGCTTCCGGTCAGGCTTTTTCAATTTTGTTTCACAATCCGGGTTGTTCCCCGCTGCAGGTAATTTCAGTCTTCCTGCGCTGCCAAAAATCGCTCAGCCTCAATAGCGGCCATACAGCCGGTTCCCGCAGCGGTCACCGCCTGACGGAAAACATGATCCTGAACATCTCCTGCGGCAAATACGCCTGGGATATTGGTCTGGGTAGTTCCCGGAATGGTCTTTATATAACCATTTTCATCAAGGTTAATCTGCCCTTTGAACAGATCGGTATTCGGCGTATGACCGATTGCCACAAAGAATCCCTGAACATCAATCTGTCTGGTTTCTCCGGTTTTCACATTTTCAAGCAAAGCTCCGGTAACTGTTTTGCCGTCCCCAAGAATTTCCCTGGTAACATGATTCCACAAAATTTCAATATTCGGGGTATTCATAACCCGGTTTTGCATGGCTTTGCTGGCGCGGAGTTCATCTCGGCGGACAATCATATAAACCTTCCTGCCGAGTTTGGCCAGGTAAGAAGCCTCTTCACAGGCGGTGTCACCGCCACCGACCACAGCCATATCCTGACCGCGGAAGAAAAATCCGTCACAGGTGGCACAGGCCGAAACACCATGCCCGTTATATCTGGCTTCTGACTCCAGACCCATCCAGCGCGCCGTCGCACCTGTAGCAATAATGACAGTTTCGGCAAGTATGGTTTTGGTCTCATCGGCAACCAGCCGGAACGGACGCTTCGAAAAATCGGCCGAAGTAATAATGCCCCAGCGCATGTCGGTTCCGAATCGCTCAGCCTGACGCTGCATATCCATCATCATCTCCGGGCCCTGTATCCCATCCGGATAACCCGGAAAATTATCTACTTCAGTTGTGGAAGTCAACTGCCCACCGGGTTGAAGCCCCTGGTATAAAACCGGCTTGAGGTCGGCCCTGGCAGCATAAATAGCGGCAGTGTACCCTGCTGGCCCTGAACCAATGATCAGGCATTCTACTTTTTCAATTTCTTCACTCATTTCAATTAAGATATTTAAGGTTATATATATTCTGGCAGACAACCGGCTGTCAAAATTACGGTTTTGCCGCCACTTGCCCAAAACTGTGCCATAAATTAGTCAACTGTTTATCAGAGTATTAACATATAGACATTTTGACATAAGTCATGAATCCACAAAATTTGCAATTTTCTTGCCGGTTGAATAAAAACTTTTGTACTTTTGCAGCGTTAAAATTCTCCCTGCCCTGGCAGGGTTTGTGTTCTTAACAAACCGGTACGGGGTGTGGCGCAGTTGGCTAGCGTACTTGCATGGGGTGCAAGTGGTCGTCAGTTCGAGTCTGACCACTCCGACAAATTAAGGTGCTGAAAGGCACCTTTTTTTATTTTTAATCCTAAAATTTTCAGTTGGTCCGCGTATCCCGGCCGGGGCCGGGATGATCGTCAGTCCGAGTCTGACCACTCCGACAAATTAAGGTGCTGAAAGGCACCTTTTTTTTTTTTAATCCTAAAATTTTCAGTTGGTCCGCGTATCCCGGCCGGGGCCGGGATGATCGTCAGTCCGGGTCTGACCACTCCGACAAATTAAGGTGCTGAAAGGCACCTTTTTTTATTTTTAATCCTAAAATTTTCAGTTGGTCCGCGTATCCCGGCCGGGGCCGGGATGGTCGTCAGTCCGGGTCTGTTCACTCCGACAAATTAACGTGCTGAAAGGCACCTTTTTTTATTTTTAATCCTAAAATTTTCAGTTGGTCCGCGTATCCCGGCCGGGGCCGGGATGATCGTCAGTCCGGGTCTGACCACTCCGACAAATTAAGGTGCTGAAAGGCACCTTTTTTATTTTCAATCCTGAAATTTTCAGTTGGTCCGCGTATCCCGGCCGGGGCCGGGATGGTCGTCAGTTCGAGTCTGACCACTCCGACAAACTAAGGTGCTGAAAAGCACCTTTTTTATTTTCAATTCCCGCTCTTTCAGTTGGGAAGTGGTCTACAGTTCCGGTTCAGACCTCTGCGAAAAATCCCGGATCAATCACCTGATATGTAATACATGAAGCAAAAAAAAACCGGACCATGTCCGGCTTCTTTTTATTATCAATGATCTTAGATGCGGGGTGTGTTTACTTACGGCCCAGCTTTTCGAGAATTTTATCAGCTTCTTTGTGATGGTAGTTCTTTTGGTCGGCCGCAATCTTGCGAAATTGTTCAACGGCAAAATCAATTTGCTCGTTTTTTAGGTAGCACAGCCCGAGATACCATTCGGCATGTTCGACATAAAGGTTATTCTTATCTTCAACAATGTATTTGAATGCCTTTACGGCATCTTCGATACGGTTTGTCTCGATATAAGAGATTCCGTTATAGAACCATACTGCGATATTGGAGCTGTCCTTATCGAGAATTTCGGCAAAAAGCAGGGAAGCTCCCTGGTAATCCTTTTGCTGAAATTTAAGAATAGCCTCCACTATGTTAGCGTTGCCTGAACGGGTCAGTTCAATCGTACGATTTGAATCGTAGTACATACTGAACAACTTCTCTGCCGTGTAGGAGCGCTGCTGAGTCAACAGAATTGCCCCTCCTGCAATCACCAGAACAGCGATGGCTGCGGCTGCGGCCAGCTGCCACCTTCGTGGCTGCATTCTGACAATTTTGGGTGAAGCATCCTGCTGTTTGGACTCGTTAAATACACTGATCAGCTTTCTTCGGAACTCAACCACATCCTCGTCGAGAAGAATGTTGTCAAGATCTTTATCCAGCTTCAGTTCTGCCGATAGTTCAGCATTGGTTTGCAACTCTTTGCCAAACCACCGGAGTTCGTCCTCATTCATTTCCCCGGCAATAAATCTTTCGATCAGCTGGGAATACTTGAGTTTTCTAGTCATCGGACAGGAATTTATGGCACTTCGGATCATTGATAATTCTCTTTTTTAATTCCTCCTTGCAGAGGTATTTACGCGTTTTCGCATATTTTTCAGTTTTGTAACCCATTTCAGTAGCAATATCCCTGAGGGGCATTTTCTTCATAAACAACAGCAGTACTTTCTGGCAATCTTCACCAAGGGTAAGGAAATGCTCCTGGTAAAGCCGGTATTTCTCCATCTCCTCATTGTCACTCAGCTGATCCATCACCTTATCGGGAAGATCCACAAAGTTCTCAATATCACTGAACTCCCTGGCAAATTGCCTGCTGCGCGCCAATTTCTGAAGCCAGATATTACGACTGACAGAATATAAATAAGTACGAAAAGAACAAGTCAACTCCAGTTCATTGTCCCTGATCTTCTTGAAGATAACTATCAGGGAATCCTGAAATACATCCTCCGCATCCTCGTCATTGCCACTGTTTTTCACTACCAGGTACTTTATCGTAGGAAACAACTCCTGATAAATGTACTTGATGATGTAATCGCTCCTTAAACGAAGGCCCTCAATGATTGCTTCATCAGAGTAGTGAATCATTTTCTGTATCTTTATCCGGTTTTCACAAAAAGGTAATACCGGTTCAGCTTTTTTTTTCGTTTTAGTTATTAACCATACTTTGTTAATATCTGAAGCAGGCAAAATGCAGAGGGAATCTCTTTCACCGATCTGCTATCTTATTGTAATACAATATTCTAACTCTTGTACTCGCAAATTCGATCTTGTCATTACAAGGATTGAATTTCTACTACAAGTTTACGGATAATTTGGCAATTAATACATCTCCGAACGGCAACTTTCTTTTAACCAACCCTGTACCAACAACTTTTGTAACTAAAAATCAAACAGATTGCAATTTGTTTTTCCGTTTCAGAAATTTTTTAATTACTTTTGAGGCGCATTCATATCTACATTATTCATGTATATAGAATGCTCCTATTTATAATCCGCGAAACAATTAATCATCCGGGAAAGAAAAAGTAACCCGGAAAACAAAAAAAATATAACCACAAACAAAAACCCGATTATTAACCACAAACCCCGCGTAAATGAAAAAAAATCTTACGAGATTAAGCTCGGCACTTTTACTGGTGCTGATGCTTAATGGGCTTATTTTTGCCCAGTCTGACATCACTGGTACTATTTTGTACCATCTACAGGACAACAAACCGATTCCGGAAGTTGTTGTCACCCTCCTTAATTCCGATAATGCTGTGGTTGCAACATCCACTACCGACCTGAACGGCAGCTACATTTTCCCTGCAGTTCCTTTTGGGTCATACAGCGTTTCTGCGTCCTCCTCCATCATTCCGGGTGGAAGTAATATGGCTGATGCCCAGAAAATCCGTCATCACCTGGAAGGAACCAATCTTCTTGACCCGATTGAACAGCTTGCTGCAGATGTGGTTTTTCCCGCCGGTATCGGCTGGGAAGATTACTTTGCAATTATCGACTGGTTCATGCAGGGAAATCCTCCGGTAACAAACCCATGGGTCTTTGAGCCTATAAATGTTGAACATAACGGAACCAAAACCAATGTGCCTACCATGGGCGGTTCAAGCTCCGGAGATGTGAACGGAACCTTTGTACCCACAACCCGCAATCTCGTGGAATTGCAGGTTTCATACACTGATAAACCTGTAAGCGAAAACTTCAGCATTGAGATTTATGCAAGCGACATTGCCAAAGCCTCTGCCATGGGATTAGAGATCCTTTACCCTGAATCCCTTGTTGAAATAAACACTGTAAGCGGACAGGTGAATGCAACCATTACACGCACAGGAAACGGCAAACTCCGGATAAGCTGGATCAGCCAGACAGGTCAGGAAGTACAGCTCAACCCGGGCAAACCGGTCATAGTTCTGGAAGGTAATACCACGGAAAAATACAAAGGCGAAGAAATCAGGTTTAACCTCGGCAACGCAAGCCATTTCAGCAACGTTGACGGAGAGGAAATCGAAACCCGCTACAGCCTTCCGGTCCTGAAAAACTCAGGCGACTACCTGGGAATTAATTATCCTAATCCCTTTTTCACCACTACCCGTATTGACTATGTCATCCCTTCAGATGGCAGGGCTACCCTCAGCCTATACAACATGGAAGGGAAACTGGTCAGGGTAATTGCTGATGGTTTTATGAAGGCAGGAATGTATAACGTGAGCTTTGATGCCCGCGAGCTTCAGCCCGGTATATATTTCTATTCCCTGAAAACAGACGGGGTTTCTCCCGTCAATGAAACAAAGCGGATGATTATTTCCCGTTAATGAGTTTATTTGTTTTGTGGTAACAGGGGCCAAAAGCCCCTGTTTTTTTTAATCATTTGTTTTATGGAAAAATCATTGAATGTGGCTGATTTTGCTATCATCTTACTAAAAATTAATATTTAGCAGTATATCTTTGATATTCAATTGTTTATAAAATTCACATTGCCGTTTCGTTAACATATCCAGGAGCGAAATCTGTCATTCTCAGGGTTTAAGATATTACCTTTTGACTGATTTATGATAAATCATTAGTCAGATGTCTTCTGCTGTTTAGCATTGCCACATGATCATCAATTGAACAACTTTACAGGAAAAGTTAATCTGAAAAATAAAAGTTATGAACTCAAAGAGGATTACTTTCGGAAAAAACGTGCATTAACTTCTGGTTGCAGTGACAGGAAGAACTGAAATTTGAAGCAATTCTCTAAAGCACTGATAACCCTGACCTGAAAAAATTCAAGAAACTTCAAGATAAACCGCAAACAACAAAACCTGATTATTAACAAAAAACCCCGTGAAAAATGAAAAAGAAAATTACACAATCATTAACTGTGCTCATTGCTGCACTTCTGTTGACCGGACAATCCTATGCCCAGTCAGACATCAGTGGTTCGGTTCTCTACCACTTCAAAGCAAATAAGCCGATCCCCTCGGTCGATCTTGAACTGATTGACTTAAACGGAGACGTTGTCGGGACTGCAACTACAGAACTTAACGGAACTTATTCCTTCCCGAATGTACCTTTCGGAACCTATACCCTGCATGCTACAACGGAAATTTCAGCAGGGGGCATTACCATGGGTGACGCTTTTCTGATGTTTCTTCACCTCTGCAATATTTATTCCTTTACGCCGATCCAGTCTCTTGCAGCCGATGTTAACGGTGACGGATCAGTAACATGGGATGACTACTGGACAGTGGTAGTTGGCTGGTTTATTCAGGGATACCCGTTCCCGGTTGGCCCCTGGGTTTTCGAGGATGTGGTATTTGATCATACCGGCGCAAAAACCAATGTCCCGACAATGGGAGGTTCAAGTTCTGGCGACGTCAATGGAACCTTTGTCCCTACAACCCGCGATTTCATTGCTTTGCCTGAAATTACTTACAACAAACAAGCCATAAGCCACAACTTCTCTGTCGAGATTTACGCTAATGACATAACAGAAGCCTCTGCTATGGGAATGGTTATAGATTATCCGGCTGAAATGATTGAAATTACGAATGTTTCATGCCAACTGGGTGAAACAAATATGTCAATCAATGATGGTTCTATCAGGCTTTCATGGATAAATCAGCTTTTTGGCACTACTTCCGTTGATCCCGGAAAACCGGTATTAACGATTCAGGCCTCCCTGACAGACCGTTACAATGGTAAGGAAATTCTTTTCGGCATTAATCCCGTAAGTCACTTCTGCGACGCCAAAGGAGAGCAGATTGAGACCCGGTACACTCTTCCGGCAATGACAGCCGTAGAGAATTACCTGGGAGCAAACTACCCCAACCCCTTCAGGGAATCAACCCGGATTGATTATATACTGCCGGAAGACAGTAAAGTCAGCTTATTGCTCTTCAATCAGCAGGGACAATTAGTCAGATCACTGCTTGACAGCCATCAGCAAGCCGGCTCACACACGTTTACTTTCAATGCTGAAGGCATCCAGCCCGGTATTTATTATTATAACCTGAAAACCAACGGAACAAACGCTATCAACGAAACGAAACGAATGATCATTACCCGTTAATAATCATGCTGGTTTTGTGGTAAGCGGGGGGCTGATTGCCTCCCGCTTTTTTATTGATCACAGTTGTATTGGTATTATCCTGACAATTTGTATATTTGCCCATCCGGTGACTTGTATTTCATTCCAAGCTAAAAATGAAAAGGCAAACCATTCATTGTCCGCTATATTTTATCCACCGTATCGTTGCAGCATCCCTTCTCTTATTTCTTTGCTTTGCCTGTTCTGATAGCAATAAGAAGCAATCATCACCAGCACCAAACGGTTTTATCAACACCCGCAGTCAGCAGGATTTCAGCATCATCGCCGGGGGCTTCCTCAAAAATGCAGAATACGACAGCGCTTACAAGTATTTCAGCCTTGCCCTCAGATCATTGGAAACCAGGCAAGAATGGGAAGCGTACATCAGGACTCTTCTGAAAATGACTGACGCTCAGCGGTCGAAAGGAAATACGGACAAAGCGCGTCAACTGGTTGACACGGCCGAAATAATTCTTGACCGCCACCTTTCTTCCAACAGGCAGCTACTGGCTGATATCAGGCACAAACAGGGCGTGTTGTCGATTGACCGCGGGCAATTCGACCAGGCCATCGGCCTGCTTAATGAGAGCATTGAGATCAGAATTGCGGCCAGCGGCAGTGAAGACACTCTCCTGGCCATGACCTATAACGGCCTGGGAAACCTGCTCTTTTTCAAAGGCGATTATGACGGGGCCCTTAATTCCTATACCCGCGCCTATGAGCTGGCCCTGAAAAGGAAAATTCCTGAAGACGCTGATCTGGCTATGTTTATCCAGAATACCGGAATTATTTATGCCCAAAAAGGAGACTACGAGAAAGCAGAAGCCGCTTTTACCAATTCACTCAGAATCAATGAAAAAATTATGGCGCAGGACGCTCCTGACCTGGCCATGCTTTACCTGAATATGGGCCGGTTGCTTGCTCTGGCCAACAAAGACAATGACGCCCTCACATATTATAATCGTGCTGAGGAAATCCTGCTGAAAAAAGTGGGAGCCAATCATCAGGACCTTGGAAGTATTTATCTGAATAAAGGTCAGACATATGTCCATATGGCCGACTACGAAAAAGCCCTGATTTTTTTTAACAAAGTACTGGCCATAGCAACAGAAAACTTTGGCCCGGGCCATCCGATGATCCTTTCAGCCAATATGAATATCGGGTATATTCATGAAAAGAAAGGTGACTTTGAGAATGCCCTGAAGTATTATCTTGCAAGTATTCCCGAAAATGACAACAATCCATCCGCCATTAAGACTTTCAGCAACCTGGCAAGTCTTTATAATGCAATGGATGATACTGAAAAGGCTGCTGATTACTACAACAGGGCAATTGATCTGGCAGTTAAACTTTTGGGGCCCGATCATCCTGAAACCGGCCTTCTGTACACCCGATACGGATATTTCCAGTTGAATGAAGCCATGGGGGACCTTGGGATCGGAATGTTCAGAAAGGCGCTGGCAATTTCCGAAACCCATTATGGTAAATCAAGCCGGGAGGTATCCAATAATCTTACCCACATCGGCAATTATTACCTGATCAACAATCAACCCGACAAAGCACTGCAATTTTATCAGAATGCCATTATTGCCATTGTCCCGGGGTTTACTGACACTTCTCCGTACTCCAATCCTTCGCCCGGCCAGCTTATTCCCGATCGTTACCTTATCAATACGCTTAATGCCAAAGCCGATGCATTGTATCTTCAGGCCTCAGCAAAAACCGATGAAAAAATACTTGATCTCAGCCTGGGCACCTACAAACTTTCGGTAAAAGTAGTGGATATGTTACGGTCCAGTTACCTGAATGAGGAGAGCAAATTCCTGCTTTCAGGGGATGAAAAAAACTCATATCTCAATACCGTGAAGGTTGCTACCAAGCTCTATCAGCTTACCGGCAAAAAAGGATATCTGGAAGAGGGCTTTCTTTATTCAGATAAAGGTAAGTCAACCGTGCTGCTCTCTTCAATGCAGGATGTAGAAGCCAGACAGTACGGCGGTGTTCCGGCTGAAGTACAGGATCATGAGAAAAAACTCCGTCTGGACCTGGGTTCCTATAACCGGTTTATATATGAAGAGCGTCAGAAAACCAGCCCGGATAGCCGGAAGATAAAATTCTGGGAGGAAAAAGTATTTGAACTGGAAACCAGATATGACAGTCTGGTCAGGATTCTGGAGGAGAAATATCCCGATTATTACTCCCTGAAATACCAGGAGCCTGTGCTGGATCTTGAAAACATCAGGAAAAACCTGGATAAAGACAGGGCATTGATAGAATATGCGCTGACTGACACCCTGCTTTATATTTTCGTTTTGAATCATGATCGTTTTGAGGTAGTTACCCGCGCTTTGGATGAAAAATTCTTCAGTAACATCAGAGCCCTTACCTCATCGACTTCTGCCGGTGACCTGATGAGCATCAGCAAAAAAGACTACATCAGCTACACCGGGGCAGCCTATTCGTTGTATAATGATTTGATTGAGCCGGTAAAACATATTACGGATAAGAAAAAGCTGATCATTATTCCTGATGCTGAAATCAGCTTCATCTCTTTCGACATGTTGCTGAATGCGCCTCCCGACACCCTGGGAATGGACTTCAGAAAATTGCCTTTCCTGATCTATGATTATATTATTAACTACAGCGCTTCAGCCATATTACAGTTCAACAAGCTTAACAGATCAGAAAAGACACCTACCCGGAATCTGCTGGCAATGGCTCCCTCGTACGACAACCTTACCAACCTTGAGACCGACGGCTTTACCGATGAGTCGGGAAACACGGTGTATCTGCTTCCTATACCCGGGGTAGAAAATGAAATCCGGGAAATCAGAAAAGTACTCTCAGGCTCTTCCTTTACCGGAAAAAATGCAACGGAACATGCTTTCAAACAGCGGGCCTCAAAATACAATATTCTGCATTTTGCCATGCACACCCTGATTAACAGCGAGAAACCCATGCTTTCAAAGCTGGTTTTCTATCAGGACGGCGACAGCATCGAGGATGGCATGCTGAATACTTATGAACTTTTCGGAATGGAACTCAATGCAAATCTGGCAGTGCTGAGCGCCTGCAACACGGGAAGCGGCAAACTGATGAAGGGAGAAGGGGTAATGAACCTTGCACGTGGTTTTATCTACGCCGGAGTTCCGGGTATAGTGATGACTATGTGGTCGGTTGAAGACCAGGCAAGTGCGCAGATTGTGAACAGCTTCTACCGTTACCTCAACAAAGGGCTGCCCAAGGACGAAGCATTGAGGCAGGCAAAACTAGATATGCTTGCCGAAGGAGATTTGCTGAGGTCTCATCCTTACTACTGGGCGGCTTATGTCACCATCGGAGATTATCACCCGATAACACTCATCAGGCCTGTTTGGCTGAATATCCTTTATGTCCTGATCCTTATCACTTCAACCGTTGCGCTGATCCAGCTGCTAATCCGCCGATTCAGGCGGCCAAAAGCATCCGTCGGGAGATAAGCGTCCTTCCTTCGCGATAATGCCTAATTTTGCATAAAAATATCAATGTGATTTACCCTGACAATTTCGAGGTTAAAACCGGATTTCAGCAGATCCGGATTATGCTGCAACGCTATTGCCTGAACAGAAAAGGTGCCGCAATGGCTATGCAGACATCATTTACGGATGATTTTAACACCATCGGCCGCTTGACCGGGACAGCTGCCGAAATGGTCTATCTGCTCCGGTTTACCGGCAACTTTCCGGCCCAGGACTATTACGACCTTTCGGATGCACTTGTGCAGATCAGGGTACCCGGCACTTTCTGTGAGCCGGAAACCCTCTCAGAGCTTCGCCTTTCGCTGATTGCCATAACTGAAATCGTCCGTTATCTGAACAGGCTTGATGCCGCAGACTTTCCTTACCTGAAATCATTGACTCCAGAAGCAATCCCTGACCAGTCAATCATTAATAAAATCGAATCCATCATTGATGACAAATCAGAAATACGGGATAAAGCAAGTGAGAAGCTATTCAGCATCAGAAAGGAGATCCGCAGCCGTATTTCGGGAGTCGACCGAAGGATCAACCAGATTCTGGCTGCGGCCAGGCGCGAAGGCATTGCCCAGGATGACACCGAGCTGACCATTCGGAACGGCAGGCTGGTGATACCGCTGCCGGCTTCAAACAAACGGAAGCTCAACGGCTATGTGCACGATACATCCGCAACAGGGCATACGGTTTTCGTAGAACCTGCGGAAGTCTTTGAAATCAATAATGAAATCCAGAACCTCAGGGTGGAGGAAAAACAGGAGATCGCCCGCATACTTGTTGATCTGGCAGACTTTCTCAGACCTTTTATCAATGACCTTTTGCAATATTACAGTTTTCTGGGCGAAATGGATTTTATCCGCGCCAAGGCGCTACTGGCCATTGAAATCGGCGCCGTAAGGCCTGAACTGATAAACGAGCCCATGATCCGATGGCGCAAAGCAGTTCACCCGCTGCTGATGATCGCCCTCAAACAGCAGGGAAGGAAAATTGTAGAACAAGACATAGAACTTTCGGGAGCGCAGAGAATCATGGTAATCAGCGGCCCGAATGCAGGCGGTAAATCGGTCTGCCTTAAAACTGCCGGCCTTTTGCAGTATATGCTTCAGTGCGGTTTGCTTATTCCCGTAAGCGATGATTCCAAAGCCGGCATTTTCAGTAAGATATTCCTTGAAATCGGCGATGAACAATCTCTTGAAAATGACCTGAGTACATATAGCTCCCATTTAATCCACATCCGCAATTTCATCGAAAATTCTGACAGAAGGTCCCTGATACTGATCGATGAATTCGGAGCAGGAACTGAACCTCAGCTCGGTGGGGCCATGGCCGAAGCCAGTCTCGAAAAACTAAATGAAAACGGTTGTTTCGGGATTATCACCACCCACTATACAAATCTGAAACTGATGGCCGATAAATTTCCCGGCGTCTTCAACGCTGCCATGCTTTTTGACACTCAGGCCATGCAGCCACTCTTTAAACTCAGCCCCGGTAAACCCGGCAGTTCCTTTGCCTTTGAAATTGCCAGAAAAATAGGCTTTCCTGAAAAAGTTCTGGTGAATGCCACATCCAAAATCAGTCAAAGTCAACTGGACTTTGAGAAGCAACTTGCTCAGCTGGAAGTTGATAAAAAGTTCATTGAACAAAAAACAGCAGAGTTGAAGGTTGCCGATGAAACGCTCTCAGCATTGGTAAGCCGGTATGAAATACTGCTTAAAAACCTTGAATCACAGCGCAATGAAATGCTGAAGGGAGCCAGAATCAAAGCACAGCAGTTGCTCGAACAGTCGAACCGCATCATTGAAAATACCATTCGCCAGATTAAAGAAAGCAAAGCCGACAAGGAAAAAACCCGCGTATTACGCGAAAAACTTGAAAAAGCAAAAACAGATCTGATCAGCGATGAAGCCAGCTTTATTACCGAATCAGAAACATATACAATTGCTGCGCAAAATAAAGAGCCCGGGACCAAGCAGGAAGGTAAACCCGGCGGGCCATTGAAAAAGGGCAGTTTCGTCAAAATTGAGGGACAGGAAACAGTCGGAAAAATCGAGGAAATCCGGGGCAGGCAGGCAAGTGTACTTTTCGGCTCGGTAAAACTCAGAACCAGCCTCGAAAAGCTCGTGCCGGCCACCTATGCTGAAATACGCACCTGGGAAGCCGGTCAGCGATTCAGCAAACCGCCAGTCAGTGTGATCCATCAATTGAATGACAAAATGGCCGACTTTAAAATGTCCATTGATATCCGCGGGAAAAAGGCCGATGAAGCCCAGGAGGCCATTGCCCGTTACATCGATCAGGCTATTCTGCTGAGGGTTAATGAAGTACGCATATTACACGGCAAAGGTGACGGTGTATTGCGGAATATCCTGCACGCTTACCTGCGCGACACACCCGAAGTTGTGAAATTTGAGGATGAAAGCCTGGAACGTGGAGGCCATGGCGTTACATTGGTATACTTCAGATAAATGGCTATTGCTGAACTTCCGGTTGGCATCATTGTTGATATGCAGGTAACTAATTATATAAATGTAAATTATGTCAGACTCACAAAACAACAACGATACTTTTACAAAACTAAAAAACCGGCTTACCTCCCGGAACATACAGAAGAATATTGCCGGGCTTATCCTTGGTGCCCTCGGCGGATTCTTATATTACCGCCTTGTTGGTTGTAATTCAGGCGGATGCGCCATCACATCCAATCCATATATAAGCATTTTATGGGGGGCAGCCATGGGGTACCTGCTGGCGGATATTTTTAAAATCAGGGAAAAAACAAAAGCGGAAGACCCCGCTGAAAAGAATTCCTGAAGGATTACTTTTTCCTGCTTTTCTCCGAAATCAGTTTATAGGAGATCATAATCCATTCCCTGAGCAGGCCATCGGAAACCGATCCGTCGATATCCACGGTATTCCAATGTTGTTTGTTCATATGATAACCCGGCCTCACAGCAGGATAATGCTCACGCAACTCAAGGGCCAGTTCAGGGTCACATTTCAGGTTAACCGATAACGGGCCTTCAAGGTCCGTCAATGCAAACATCCTTCCATTTACTTTAAAAACCAGGGTGGTCTCATCAAAGGGAAAGTGCTCGGTTACCCCGGGCAGTGAGAGGCAGAAGTCACGGAGTTCTTCAATATTCATAGGTAAGTGAAAAAGACAAAAGTATAAAGAACAATGGTAAGCCCCAAATGATTTACACAGACATTGAACAGCTGTCATGTTCATAACAGGTCAAATCCGGAATTCTCAGGCCGGAATGAGCCATATTGTTGTACCCGGTCAAATTTTTTCAATCGTTTGCACCAATAACTATTAATTTTATCTTCCGGCTTTTATCAGGCTCTTTACCAATTCATTAACCACTCCGACCATCCCAGTTTCCAGTTATTTATCCACAACGTTGGTCAGAATTTAAATTATATGTTACCTTTGTGTGCTTTGCCGGTATCTCAGACCGGAATCAGGGATAAACAGAACATTATCTAAATCTTCGGATATGTCATTAACCAAAAAAACATCTGACCTCAAAAAGAGGATGCGTGATGCATTGATGGGAGGTGGCCAGGTAGCTATTGAGAAGCAGAAAGCAACGGGAAAAATGACCGCCCGTGAGCGAATCATTGCGCTGGTTGACCCCAAATCATTTCACGAGTATGACCTGTTTGTGGAGCATGCAGGTAAGGACTTCAACATGGGCGACAAATATCTGCCCGGTGACGGAGTTATTACCGGAACGGGCACTATAAACGGTTACCCTGTATGCATTTACGCGCAGGACTTTACTGTTGCCGGAGGATCGCTTGGCTATATGCATGCCAAGAAGATTACCAAAATCATGGATCATGCCATGAAACTGAAAGTGCCCATCATCGGGATCAACGACTCCGGTGGTGCCCGTATTCAGGAGGGCGTGAACTCGCTGGCCGGATACGGAGAGATATTCTACCGCAATACCCAGGCCTCGGGTGTAATCCCGCAGATCAGTGTTATACTCGGTCCCTGTGCCGGAGGCGCCGTATATTCGCCGGCACTCACCGACTTCGTTTTCGTTGTTGACAAGATTTCAAAGATGTTTATCACCGGCCCCGAGGTTATCAAAACCGTACTGGGCGAAGAAATCTCAATGGAAGAACTGGGAGGGGCCCGCGTTCAGAGCGAAATTACCGGAAATGCTCATTTCTTTGCAGAAAGCGAGCAGGAATGCTTCGACCAGATCAAAACCCTTTGCAGTTTTATCCCCTGGAACAACATTAAAAAGGCGGAAGCTTTCCCGAAAAAACCTCCCCGCTCCAGGAGCTACAATATTGATAAAATTTTCCCGACAAACCCGCGGCAGCCATACGATGTAAAGGATATTATCCGGTCAATCGTGGATGATTCGGAATTCTTTGAGGTACAAAGTATGTTCGCAGCCAACATCGTGATCGGTTTTGCCCGCCTCAACGGCCATACTGCAGGATTTGTCGCCAATCAGCCACTGGTGCTCGCCGGCGTGCTTGACGTGGATTCCTCGGATAAGGCCGCACGTTTTATCCGTTACTGCGACGCTTTCAACATTCCGCTGGTAACCCTGGTTGACCTGCCGGGCTATCTTCCTGGCGTTGATCAGGAACATGCAGGTGTTATCAGGCACGGCGCTAAAGTATTGTATGCTTACTCTGAAGCTACTGTACCCAAAATGACGGTGATTCTTCGCAAAGCATACGGAGGCGGTTATATCGCCATGTGTTCCAGCCATCTGAAGGCTGACTTTGTCTTTGCCTGGCCAACCGCCGAGATCGCTGTAATGGGCCCTGAAGGCGCCGCCAATATCATCTTCCGCAATGAGATCAAGAATGCCGAAAATCCGGAAGAGATGCGTAAACTCAAAATCAAGGAGTATAAGGAGAAATTTGCCAACCCTTATGTGGCTGCTGCATACGGTTATGTTGACGCGGTGGTTGAACCCGCCGAAACCCGCAACATGCTGATTCACGCCCTCGAAATCTCTGCAGAGAAAATTGAAGTTCGTCCGAATAAAAAACATGGAATTCCACCATTTTAATCCAGCACATTATGGAAGGAAACAGTAGTCAGGCATTTAAAACCATCATAATCGACAACATCAAGTACAAAACCACGCTTACTAAAAAATTCATGGCGCGGAAAACGTACGAACCTGTCGATTACAATAAGGTGTATTCCTTTATCCCCGGCACCATCCGCAAAGTATTCGTTAAGGAAGGTGACAGGGTAAAGCAGGGAACTAATCTACTCGAACTGGAAGCCATGAAAATGGTTAATAATATCGCCGCCCCCATCGATGGAGTGGTTGCCAGGATCAATGTGAAAACAGGGGATCTGGTGGCCAAAAACTTCCTTCTGATTGAACTTAATTAAAGAAACCCTGCCAAATTTATAACGGGACAGCGTTGACTGTCCCGTTTTAATTTATGCCTCCCGGCAACCTACCTGCCCCGGGCCTGAAAAATGCAGAACTATTCCTTCCGCTCTGTTTCAAGAAAAGCCGCGTAGGCTTCATTTCCTTTACTGATAAGGCTTAGCAGTTCACCCCGGCCTTCACCTGTTTCAGCCGAAGTAATAACGGTGGAAGGAAGTTCCTCCCAGGTTTCTGAAAGTTTTGCTTTAAAGTCGGCAACATTTGAAGCAAGCTGATTGGCCGTAAGCTTGTCAGCCTTGGTAAAAACAACAGAAAAAGGAAGTTGCTCCTGACCAAACCAGTTTATAAACTCAATATCTGCCTTTTTAGGCTCAATACGCGCATCAACAAGAATAAAGGTATTGACCAGATTGGGCCTTTTCAGAAAATATTTTCTTATCATCAATTCCCACTTTTCGCGCTCCTTCTTCGAAATTCTTGCATAACCGTATCCGGGGAGGTCAACCAGGTACCACTCGGCATTGATAATAAAGTGGTTGATCAATCTGGTTTTCCCGGGTGTTGCCGAAGTACGGGCAAGGTTTTTTCGCTCAAGCAGCATATTGATCAGCGAGGACTTACCCACATTTGACCGGCCGATAAAGGCATATTCCGGCTTTACCGGCTCAGGACACTTTGCCGGGTCTGAATTGCTGACATGAAACTCTGCTGTGCGAATGATCATCCCTATTTTTCAGTAATGGTCAGGTGGCGCTCAATTTTAATCTCATAAATATCGTTGATAGTAACGATAATACCCGACTCCTCGACCTCCCCGAACTCATCATTGATGGCCGTCCCGAAATACTTCATGGTTGAGGAGAGATTCATATATGCATTTACCAGCGGAGGAATATTTTCGCCCAATCCCCTCACCTGCTGTATCAGCATTTTATAATCCTTATCATACACATCAAAGGGGAATGCCTGTTCCAGTTCAGTCACATCCGTTTCGATCTTCAGGGGATGAACAGGATAAACCAGCCGGTCGCGGTCTCCAAAGTACTTATTCATAAACCAAAGGATCAGATCACGGCCCTTCCGGTTGAAATCAGGATACATGGTAATTTTACCGAAAAAGTATTTTGCATCCGGATAAATCAGCACCAGCGCACCGAGTCCGTCCCAGATATTGTCGAGAGAATACATCCCTTTGCGGATGTTGTTGGTAGGCTGGTAGGCCGGTTGTACAAAGGACCTGCCCAATTCAATGGTATGAGGCAGATAGTTCTCGACAAACTCTTTGGAATAGTGAAAAAGTTTAAAGGTAGGTGTGTGGTATTCCCCATCTTCACCTTTTGTAAGGAATTTGCAGTGGAGATACCTGTAACCACCCACAATCTCCTTATCGACCGGATTCCAGACAATTAACTGTTCAAAAGGATTTTCGCAGGTATCATAATAATCAAGGTCACAGGACAGCCCTGTCCCTCCACCGGCATCACGAAAGGTAATTTCGCGCAACCGCCCGATCTCACGGGTAACGTTGGGTGCATTGAAATGATTGACGATATATATCTGGTTATTCCCTGAATTGGTTTTCCGTATCATTCTTTCGGCAGTCAATTCAGCTTCAAGCAACTCCCGGTCAACCGGCGGTATAATCTGTTCCATCTTCATGGTTAGCAATTTAGAACAATCCTGTGTTTAGATTTTGAATGTGGCCGAAGGATCATCCTTCAGTTTATAGATATACTCCCTGAGCAGCGCTGCCCATTTCCCGTCCCTGAAACGCTTATCAAAAATAGCTATGGGGACCGGTTCGCCAAAAGTAATGACAATATCTTTATCTTTTTGCCTGTACATCTCATCAACAAGATAAAGCATTTCAATATTGGCTTTCAGGCCCAGAAATTTTCTAACATTGGCCAGATTATAAAAAAAATCAGAATTTCTTCCGCTGATATGCACCGGCAGGATGTCGCGGTTGAATTTTTTTGCTTTACTCAAAAAGGTCTTCTTCCACTCCAGGTCAATAATCTCACCCTTTATTTTCCGTGAACACAAGCCGGCAGGAAAATAAAGAATAGTCCTGTCGGAGGCGAAGGCTTCATCATACAGCTCGATATTTTCAGCATTTGACCCATGCTTGTTTATAGGAATAAACAATTGTTTAAGATTGGGAAGATGCATAAGGAAATCGTTCACGGGTGCCACGATATCAGGCCTGACTTTACCAACTGCATACATCAGTGCCATTCCGTCAAGACCACCCAGCGGATGATTTGAGGCAACCACAATGCGTTCGGATTTCAGGAGATTCTGTTCGCCCCTGATAACTATGTTCGCGCCAAAATCCCGGAGTATGGATTCAAGAAACGGCTGACCTACCTTGTCCTTGTGATCATTCAGGCTTTTATTCAGCTCATCCTGATGAATAACGCGTTTCAGATAGCTGATGATAAATTTCGGCAATATTTTAAGCAAGCGGGGGTTTTTACCCGCAATAACCCGCTCCAGATTAATAAAACCTGGCTCTGAATTTTTATCTACCCGATCCGGAAACTCCGTCATATCGAAAAAATTTCTTCTTAAAAATTTATACAAATTTATGAAAATCGGCCTTACCCGGTAATCCCTTACCCCTCAAAATACTGCATTTAAGTTTCCGGAGGGTAGACCCTTGGTAAGCCTACCCTTAATTATTGATATTCAAATATTTAGGAAGTTCTAATTCCCGAAACAGGCAGGGGTAGTCAAAAAGTTATCAACAATGGTGGTAAAAAGTGGTAAAAAGTGGTAAAAGCATACTATATTTACCCCACAAAATGATAAAATCTATCATGGTAGAAATCATTGGAGTACATGACTGTAAAGTTGACGCCAAGGGGAGGCTGATGTTGCCTGCTGCCCTTAAGGCGCAGCTTGACGCCGTTATTGCCGATGGTTTTATCCTGAAGCGGAGCATTTTTCAGCCCTGTCTTGAATTGTATCCAAAATCCGAATGGAACAGGGCAGTGAAAGGGGTGAATAAACTGAACCGTTTCGTGAAGAAGAACAATGATTTTATCAGGGTTTTCATGGCAGGGGTAAGGGAAATAGAGCCTGACAACACCGGGAGGCTGCTGATTCCGAAAGACCTTGCCGTATTTGCATCAATCAGCAGGGATATCGTTCTGGCTTCGGCCCTGAACATGATTGAAATCTGGGACAAAGAAAAGTATGAAGCATCCATCAGCGAGAGTCTCATTGACTTTTCGCAACTGGCCGAGGATGTAATGGGGCAGATAAACGAAACCGAGGATTAGCTTATGTATCACAATCCGGTGATGTTGAAAGAATGCATTGATGGCCTGGCCATTGATCCGGCAGGCACCTATGTGGATCTCACATTCGGTGGCGGTGGTCATTCACGGGCTATTCTCAGCAGGCTCAGCACCGGCAGGCTGATCGCTTTTGACCAGGATGCAGATGCAGTTTCCAATGCCCCGGATGATCCCAGATTTACGCTGATTAATCAGAATTTCAGATACCTGGTTAATTTTCTTCGCCTTTACAAGGCTGTTCCTGTTGACGGCATACTCGCCGACCTGGGCATTTCTTCTTACCAGATCGATCAGGCAGAAAGGGGCTTTTCTACCCGTTTCGACGCGGAACTGGACCTGAGGATGGACCGGAAATCCGGATTGACTGCCCGGCAGGTGATCAATCAGTATACCACCGATGAGCTTATAAGGATATTCCGCCATTACGGCGAATTGCCAAATGCCTACCGTATTGCGATGAGAATTGCTGATGCACGGGGGGCCGGGGAAATTGTAACAACAACACAGCTAAAAGACGTCCTGCAGCCCCTGGCTGAAAGGGGAAGGGAAAACAAGTTCTTTGCCAGGGTCTTCCAGGCATTGCGCATTGAAGTAAACGCCGAACTGGATGTCCTGAAGGAAATGCTGATTCAAACCACGAAAGTGCTGAAACCGGGTGGACGGCTGGTGGTTCTGACCTATCATTCATTGGAAGACAGGCCGGTAAAGAATTTCATGAAAACCGGGAATTTCGAAGGCATCGAAAACAAAGACTTCTTCGGTAACCTTATAGCGCCTTTCCGCCCTGTCAACAGAAAGCCGATTGTTGCCGGAGAGGAAGAACTGGCCGCCAATAATCGTGCACGCAGTGCCAAACTAAGAGTGGCAGAAAGGAGCAACGATGAGTAGCGTCAGGAATACACTCAAGCCCAAACAGGTTGAAAAACCGGCCCGCAAAAGACGACTGAAAGCATTCACCACGCTTAACCGCAAAATGCATGTGGGAAGTTCACTGCACAGCATCGTTGACGGGAGTTTTCTCACGCGGGATAACCTTGTGAAACAGGTCCCTTTTATCCTGTTTCTCACCCTGATCGCAATATTCTATATAGCCAATTCTTACAATGCCGAGAAAACAATCATTGACATATCACGGACTAAAAGGGAGTTGCAGGAGCTTCGCTACGAATACATTACAACCAAATCGAACCTGATGTTCCACAGCAAACAGTCGGAAGTTGCTTCCAAGTTGAAGAACAGCGGACTGAAAGAGTCATTGGAACCGCCTGTAAAAATTTATCAATCAGAGAAATAGAGGATGGATAACAATAAGCGGGAAATATTAAAGAAGGTTTATCTGGTCTATTTTGTTATGGTCGCTGTTGGCCTGGCGATTATCGGCAAGGCGGCCTATATTCAATTTGTTGAAGGAGATAAATGGCGCGAAAAGGCGGAAAAAGAAACCATCCGTTATGATAAAATCGAGGCCAACAGGGGGAATATTCTGGCTTCCGACGGCAGTCTGCTTGCAGCTTCGGTTCCTGTATTTGAGTTACGCATCGATGCAGGCAACACCCATTATAATGATGAGTTTTTCTTCGAAAATGTTGATTCATTGGCCTGGCATCTTTCCAATCATTTCAGGGACAGAAGCAAACAGGAATACAAGCAATTGCTTGTAAAAGGCAGAAAGAACAACAACAGGTACCTGCTGCTGAAAAGAAATGTGACCTACGATGACCTGAAGAAAGTAAGGAAATTCCCGGTTTTCCGCCTGGGAAAATACAGGGGAGGACTGATTGCCGAAGCCAAAAACAAGCGGGAACTTCCGTTCAGGTGGCTGGCCTTCCGCACTATCGGGTGGGATAAAGAAGGAGAGAAAAATGACATCGGTCTTGAAGGTGCTTACAGCAATATTCTTGAAGGCGAAAAAGGGCAAAGGCTTGTACAACTGATCGGTAAAGGAGTCTGGCGCCCGCTGAACGATGAAAACGAAATTGAACCCCGTGACGGACACGACATCGTTACCACCATCGATATCAATATACAGGATGTTGCCGAAGATGCACTGATGCGTCAGCTCATTGCAAATGAAGCAGACCATGGCTCGGTGGTACTCATGGAAGTTGCCACCGGCAATATCCTTGCCATTGCCAACCTGGGTAAAAACAGCAAAGGAGAATACGAGGAAAAATACAATTATGCCATAGGAGAAAGTTCAGAGCCGGGGTCAACTTTCAAACTGGCCTCACTCATCGCGGCACTGGACGAAGGCCTGCTCAGCCTGAATGACACCGTTGATACCGAAGGCGGGACTGTCAGATTTGCCAACAGAATCATGCGGGACTCCCATCATGGAGGCTATGGAAGGATCAGCGTAAGACGTGCATTTGAGCTTTCCTCCAATGTCGGCATTTCAAAAGTCATCCACAAAGCTTATAAAGACAAGCCCCAGCAGTTTATTGACAAACTCTATTCCATGCGCCTGAACCTTCCGCTTGGGCTGGAGATTGCCGGAGAGGGTAAGCCATCCATCAAGAGTACGGAACACAGATACTGGTCGAAGGTTTCATTGCCATGGATGTCAATCGGATATGAAGTTGCCATTACTCCTTTGCAGACCCTGGCCTTTTACAACGCGATTGCCAACAACGGCGTGATGGTTAAGCCGCGTTTCGTAAAAGAAATCAGGCTGGCCGGTGAAACCATCCAAACATTCGGGCCTGAAGTCCTTTCACCATCCATTGTGAAAAATCCTGAAACCATTGCACTTGCAAAATCAATGATGGAGGGGGTTGTAGAAACAGGAACAGCCACACACCTGAAAAATCCCATATATAAAATAGCCGGCAAAACCGGAACTGCCCAGATTGCACAAAACAATGCCGGGTATAACAAATCGAACTACAAAGCCTCCTTCGTGGGCTATTTTCCGGCTGATGCGCCCAGGTATTCAATGATTGTGGTCATCAACAATCCGCAGAAGGGTATCTATTACGGCGGCTCAATTGCAGGTCCGGTATTCCGTGAGGTTGCGGATAAGGTATACGCCACCCGCCTTGACCCCGTAATAAAAAGAACGGATTCTATTCCCGCAACTTTCCCCCTTCTCGCTTCAGGCAAAGGGAATGAACTGGAAATGCTGATGAAAGAGATGAACATAGCTTTTCCGGCAGGGAATCAAAGCGAATGGATTACCTATTCAGGTCAGGACTCAGCTCACAAGGTGATATCCATAGAGTCAGCCTCAGACAAAACCCCGGATGTTAGCGGTATGGGAGCCAGAGATGCTGTTTTTCTGCTCGAATCAGCAGGGATTAAAGTGAAAATAAGCGGAAAGGGGAAAGTGAAACGGCAGTCGCTGCCCCCCGGATCAAGGATTACCGCCGGAAGCCAATGTGTTATTGAACTCGGATAAACTGATAGCAGTGAAAACGCTGAAGGAAATATTGTACAAATGCAGGATCCGGAGAATAAACGGCAGCCTTGAAGTTGTTGTTGATGAAATCATCTTCGATTCACGGAAAGCTGCAAGCGGGAAAGTATTTGTAGCCACCAGAGGCACCCTGACCGATGGACATAATTTTATTGATGAGGTAATTAAGGCAGGTGTAAAAGCGGTGATTTGCGAGCGCATGCCTGAAAATATCAGGGAAGACATTACTTACGCTGAAGTTGAGAACAGTGCTGAGGCACTTGCAATGATGGCTTCCAACTTTTATGACAATCCTTCGGCAGAGATCCGGCTTACCGGAATAACCGGTACCAATGGAAAAACTACGACCGCCACACTGCTGTATCAGCTTTTTGAAAACCTGGGATATAAAACCGGCCTGATCTCAACGGTAAGAAATAAAATTCATGAGCGGGAGATCCGGGCAACACATACAACACCCGATGCAGTAGCCCTTAACGCGCTTCTCAGGGCCATGGCAGATGAAGGCTGCGAATACTGCTTTATGGAAGTAAGCTCACATGCAGTAGTTCAACAACGTATTACCGGCCTTACCTTTGCCGGAGGTGTTTTCACAAACCTTACGCATGATCACCTGGATTTCCATAAGACTTTCGATGCCTATCTGAAAGCCAAAAAGACATTTTTTGATAATCTCCCCGCTGAATCTTTTGCCGTTGTGAACATTGATGACCGCAACGGTCCGGTGATGGTGCAGAATACACGCGCCCGGGTAAAAACAGCCGCCATCAAGCGTCAGGCTGATTTCCATTGCCGGATTCTGGAAAACCATTTCGACGGGCTTCAGCTCAATATAAATGGTCACGAAGTCTGGTGCCGGCTGGTCGGAAACTTCAACGCCTACAATCTTCTGAATATTTACGCAACCGCTGTAATGCTGGGCGCTGACGAGGAGGCCTGTCTTACAGCATTAAGTAAACTGAAGGCTGTAGACGGCCGGTTTGAATACATAAAATCACCATCAGGCATGGTGGGTATTGTGGATTACGCGCACACCCCCGATGCCCTGCTGAATGTGATCAGCACCATTAACGCCATCCGCGAAGGAAAAGGAAAACTGATTACAGTGGTTGGAGCAGGAGGTGACCGAGACAGGTCAAAAAGACCGGTCATGGCTTCTATAGCGACAGAAAACAGCGATTTAACCATTCTTACATCTGACAATCCCCGGACCGAGAACCCTGAAGACATACTGAACGATATGCGCTCCGGTGTGTCTCCCGAAAGGAAGAGACATTGCCTGGTAATCAGTGACCGTCGCGAAGCCATCCGCACCGCATGCACCATGGCGACCAAGGAAGATATTATCCTGATTGCAGGAAAAGGGCATGAGACCTATCAGGAGGTCATGGGCGTGAAACATCATTTTGATGACAGGGAAGAATTGCGTGAATGCTTTGGAATTCCAAGAAAAGAGGATTAATTACCAAACCGGCAGAATATGTTATACTATCTGTTTGACTATCTGGACAAGACCTTCGATTTCCCGGGAGCCGGAATGTTTCAATACATCTCCTTCCGGGCTGCTTTGGCGGTAATTACCTCGCTCACCATATCGTTGCTCTTCGGAAAATCACTGATTAATTATCTTAAAAAGAAACTGGTAGGCGAAATTGTCAGGGATCTTGGCCTGGAAGGCCAAAAACAAAAACAAGGCACTCCTACCATGGGTGGATTGATCATTCTCAGTGCGATTGTAATCCCAACGCTGCTCTTTGCCAAACTCAACAACATTTATATTATTCTCATCCTGATCACCACTGTATGGCTGGGTTTTATCGGTTTTCTTGATGATTACATAAAAGTTTTCAGAAAGGACAAAAAAGGACTTGCAGGCAAATTTAAGATTCTGGGCCAGGTTATCATCGGTCTGATCGTTGGTTTTACGCTCTACTTCCATGATGATGTGGTAATCCGTGAAAAAATCATGCAGACAAGCTCCCGCTCAGCCTCTGAACTCAGCGAATTTGAAAAGGTAGACGACCATGATCAGCGATTTTCACGGTCCAGTGTTAAATCAACCAAGACGACCATACCATTTTTCAAGAATAATGAATTCGATTACGCGCTCATCCTGAAGCCATTAGGCGAAAAGGCCATGAAGCATGCCTGGATTGTATTTGTACCCATTGTAATCCTGATTATTGCAGCGGTTTCGAATGGCGCCAACCTGACCGACGGGATCGATGGTCTGGCTACCGGCACTTCAGCGATCATCGGGGCAACCCTGGGTATACTGGCATGGGTATCAGGCAACTTTGTATTTGCCGATTACCTGAACATCATGTACCTGCCCGACACCGGAGAGCTGACCATTTTTGTCAGTGCCTTTGTCGGGGCGTGTACCGGATTCTTATGGTACAACACTTATCCGGCTCAGGTCTTTATGGGTGATACCGGCTCTCTTTCACTGGGAGGTGTCATCGCGGTACTGGCGATCATGATCAGGAAAGAATTACTGATTCCCATTCTCTGCGGAATTTTTCTTGCCGAAAATCTTTCAGTGGTCCTGCAGGTGAGTTATTTCAAAAGAACAAAACGGAAGTACGGTGAAGGAAGGCGCATATTCAGGATGTCGCCGCTTCATCATCACTACCAGATGCTGGGTTATGCCGAGCCTAAGATCGTGATGCGCTTTTTCATTGTTGGCATTATGCTGGCAATTTTCACCATAGTAACTCTTAAAATCAGATAATTTATGTATTCCAACCCCAAAACAGTCATTCTCGGAGCCGGCGAAAGCGGGACCGGAGCTGCTTTGCTCGCCAGGAGCAGGGGATTGGAAGTATTTGTTTCAGATCAGTCACCCATTAATGAAAAATACAGAAATGAACTGATCCAAAACGGGATTCCGTTTGAAGAAGGGGGGCACAGCGCAAACCTGCTCGAAAACACTACGGAGATCATTAAAAGTCCGGGCATTCCCGATAGTGCACCGCTGGTGAAGTCAGCCATTGATAAAGGCATTCGTGTCATTTCCGAAATCGAATTTGCCAGCCGCTACACCAATGCCTCCAAAATATGCATAACGGGGAGCAATGGCAAAACGACCACTACCAGCCTGCTGTGGCATATGATGCATACGGCAGGATTGAATGCAGGACTTGCCGGAAATATAGGCAACAGCTTCGCCCGTCAGGTAGCTGGTCAGGATTACGATGTATACGCGTTGGAACTGAGTAGTTTTCAGCTGGACGGAATGAGCCGTTTCCGCGCTGACACGGCCATACTGCTGAACATCACCCCTGACCACCTTGACCGGTACGAACATGACCTGATGAAATATGCTGCTTCAAAAATGCGCATCATCAGGAATCAGACAGCTGATAACGCCTTCATCTGGTGCAGTGACGATGAAGTATCGTCGAAAATGATCAAAAACACGCCGCTGAATCAGCAGGTATTCCGCATCAGCCTTCATGACCAGGGGCATGAGGGCGCATTCATAGAAGACAATAAAATAATATTCAACATAAAAGGGGAAACGTTCAGTATGACAATCGAAGAACTGGCTTTGCAAGGCAAGCACAATATCTACAATTCCATGGCAGCAGGCGTTGCAGCCAAACTGGTCGGCATCAGAAAAGAGACCATCAGGCAATGCCTGTCAGATTTCCAGCATGTTGAACACCGTCTGGAACATGTGGCCAATATCCATGGCATTGAATTTATCAATGATTCCAAGGCAACCAATATCAACTCGGCATGGTGGGCGCTCGAAAGCCAGAACAAACCCGTGATTTGGATAGCCGGAGGCATAGATAAAGGGAATGACTACACCAAGCTCTATGATGTTGTGAAGTCAAGGGTAAAAGCCCTGATTTGCCTTGGTGTAGATAACAGGCCCCTGGTTGAAGCATTCAAAGACATCATTCCTGTAATTACGGAAACCAGGTCGGCGGCCGATGCGGTAAATGCTGCCTATTACCTGGCACAGAAGGATGATGTGGTTTTGCTTGCCCCCGCCTGCGCCAGTTTTGACCTTTTCGAAAATTACGAGGACCGCGGCCGGCAGTTCAAGGCAGCAGTGCACGCCTTGTAAGCAATTGATCTTAGAAACCCATTGAACAAAACACATCCCGAATAAAAACGGCAATCATAAACAGAGTTCAACCGCATGAATGTTAAGCAAAACGGATGAAAACAATCCTGAATAATATAAAAGGCGATAAGGTAATCTGGGCGGTGGTTTTTCTGCTCTCAATTTTCTCGGTGCTGGCGGTGTACAGCTCTACAGGAACGCTTGCCTTCCGCTATCAGTCAGGCAACACTGAATATTATCTGATCAAGCATCTCGGGATTCTGCTGCTCGGTTTTGTCCTTATGTACCTGGCCCATCAGGTGAAATACAAATACTACGCGCGTATTTCACAGCTTGCCATATATATATCTGTACCCCTCCTCGCCTACACGCTGATGTTCGGCACCAATGTGAATGAAGCCAGCCGCTGGTACACGCTGCCACTGATCAATCTGACTTTTCAGCCATCCGATTTTGCCAAGCTGGCGCTGATCATCTTTGTCGCCCGCTTGCTGGCTAAAAAACAGGAAAACATTGAAGATTTCAAAAAAGGTTTTATTGCCATCCTGCTGCCGGTGTTGCTAATAACACTGCTGATTTTGCCGGCAAATCTCTCTACAGCCGCGATGATTTTCATCACCTGCCTGGTGCTGATGTTTATAGGGCGGGTCAGGCTGCGCTATATCCTTGCCCTGGTAGGTATAGGTCTTGTAAGTATGACCCTGTTGATTGTTATTGTTATCAATGTTCCTCAACTCGGCAAGCGCGTTGGCACCTGGCAAAACAGGATAGAAAACTTCAGAAGCGGGGACAGCGACGGGAATTATCAGGTGGAACAGGCGAAAATAGCCATCGCCAATGGCAGACTGACCGGCAGAATGCCCGGCAATTCAACACAAAAGAACTTCCTGCCACATCCATACTCCGACTTCATCTTTGCCATAATTATTGAAGAGTATGGTCTGATCGGCGGAATACTGGTCGTGCTGCTTTACCTGGTGCTGCTCTTCAGGGCTATTAAAATTGTAATCAGGAGTCCGCGCAATTTTGCCGCTTTTCTCACCTTTGGCGTTGCATTCAGTCTGGTGTTTCAGGCGATGATTAACATGATGGTGGCAGTTAACCTGATACCGGTCACCGGTCAGACACTCCCGCTAATCAGTATGGGCGGTACTTCCATCTGGTTTACCAGTATTTCTATCGGAATTATTCTAAGCGTAAGCCGGGAAATTGAAGAAGAACAAAAAGAAGTTAAACAACAAAATCAAGCTGAACATGCCGTTGCCTGAGAAAAGGATTATCATCAGCGGTGGAGGGACGGGCGGACACATCTTCCCGGCTATTGCCATTGCTGATGCATTGAAAAATCTGGAACCGGGAATCAACATCCTGTTTACAGGGGCAAAAGGACGGATGGAAATGGAAAAGGTTCCGGCGGCCGGCTATCCGATTGAAGCCTTATGGATCAGCGGTCTTCAGCGGAAACTCACCTGGAAAAACCTGTTATTCCCGGTGAAAGTGATACATAGCAGTATTAAGGCGCGGTCCATTATTAAAAAATTCAGACCAGATGCCGTTGTCGGTGTGGGCGGATATGCCAGCGGACCGACCGTGAAAGCTGCTGCAGCATTAGGAATCCCGACCATTTTGCAGGAACAGAATTCCTATCCCGGAATTACCAATAAAATGCTGGCGCGCAAGGCAAAGAAAATCTGCGTGGCTTACTCCGGAATGGAAAAATACTTCCCGGCATCCAAGCTTGTGCTGACCGGGAATCCGGTGCGGGCTGAAATTGTACATGCCAATGCCAAAAAAGAGGAAGCCCTTGAATTTTTCGGACTGGACAGAAATAAGCCAACCATCCTCGCTGTCGGAGGCAGTCTGGGCGCATTTACCATAAACCAGAGCATCCATCAGGGCCTGAAAGAAATCGCCGATTCCGGCATCCAGCTGATCTGGCAAACAGGAAAATATTATGCTGATCAGGCTTCGGCGGCTGTTTTGCCGTTCGAAAACTCAGGCATCCGGCAGTACACTTTTATAGCACGCATGGATCTTGCCTATGCCGCCGCCGACCTTGTAATATCGCGGGCGGGAGCCATCGCCATATCGGAGCTCTGTGTCACCGGCAAGCCCGGCATCCTCGTTCCTTCACCCAATGTAGCCGAGGACCACCAGACAAAAAACGCGATGGCCCTGGTATCTGCTGATGCCGCTATTATGGTAAAGGACAGTGAATGCGCCCGGGAGCTGGTGAAGACCACCATCGAACTTGCCGGTAACAATGAAAGGAAGATGCAATTATCTGCAAACATATTGACTATGGGAAAAAGTAAAGCTGCCGCTGAGATCGCAGAAATTATACTAAGTTGTATCATCAAATAAATAGCTGGACTGTGAAAACTGAAGCACTGCACACTGTTTACTTTCTGGGGATCGGAGGCATCGGAATGAGCGCCCTTGCCCGCTACCTGAATGCAGCAGGGGTGAAAGTGCATGGCTATGACAAAACGCCTACCAGCCTGACTACTGCCCTTGAAAAGGAGGGGATGAAAATACATTATGATGACCGGCCGGACCTGATTCCCGATGATACCGATCTCATTGTTTATACCCCCGCCATTCCGGCTGACCTGGAAGAATTCCGCAAAGCATCCTCGGGCTCGTTCAGAATGATTAAACGTTCAGCGCTATTGGGAGAAATAACCGACAGCAAGCATACCCTTGCCGTTGCAGGAACGCATGGCAAAACCACTGTAAGCAGTCTGCTCGCCCACATCATGTATTCATCGGCCCAAGGTTGTACTGCCTTTTTGGGTGGAATTGCCAAAAATTATAACAGCAACCTGCTGCTAATGCCCGAAAGCAAATTTATGGTAGCCGAAGCCGATGAGTTTGACCGCTCATTTCTGAAACTAAACCCGCAGGCAGCGGTGATTACTTCGGTTGATGCAGATCACCTGGACATTTACAAAACGCATGATAATCTTAAGGCTTCATTTACCAACTTTTCAGAGAAAATCCGTGAAAACGGCCAGATGGTTATCAAAATGGGATTGGACCTGAACCTGAAGACTAAACCCGGAGTTAAAATATACCGGTATTCAATGTCAGGGGAAGCTGATTTTGCTGCATTAAACCTTAGGATGATTGATGGACAATACCATTACGACATCAAAACACCAGGAGGAATCATTACCGGAATCAAACCCGCCCTGCCGGGACTCTTCAATATTGAGAACAGCATTGCCGCTGCAGCCCTGAGCTGGCTGAACGGGGCCACAGAAGAGGAAATCAGAAAAGGAATCAACTCCTTCACCGGGGTAAAGCGCCGCTTTGACCACCAGGTGGTAAACAAAAATGTAATATACATTGATGATTACGCCCATCACCCGGAAGAATTAAAAGCCTGTATAAAATCGGTAAGGGATTTGTACCCGGGGCGCCATATTACCGGTATCTTCCAGCCACACCTGTATACCAGAACCAGAGACTTCTCCGATGGATTTGCTGAAAGCCTGTCGATGCTCGACAGGGTAATCCTGCTTGACATATACCCGGCCAGAGAATTGCCCATTGAAGGCGTAAATTCTGCCATGTTGCTGAATAAAATAACGCTGAACGATAAACAACTTTGCCCTAAAACAGGTGTACTGGAATTGATAGGCAAGTTAAAACCGGATTTATTGCTTACCCTGGGCGCAGGCGATATCGACCAGCTGGTTGAGCCAATCACTGCATTACTGAACAGAAACGAAGAAAAATGAGAAAAGCTTTTGTCATATTTTTCTGGAGTATACTGGTCGGAGGCCTGGCCAGTCTGTTTGTATTTGCCAATCAAAAGCAGCAGGAAGTAACCTGTCCTGAATTTATCATCGGAATCAGCAACGACGGCCCGCACCAGCTGATATCAGAGCAATACATCAGACAACAGATTACCCGGGCCGGATACAGGATTAAAAAGCAGAGACTCGCGGATATCAAGGCTGAAGAAATTCAGGAGTTGCTCAGGAAAAATCCTTATATCAGATCGGCCAATATTACCATTGGAGTAAACGGGTCAGTAATAGCACATATCCGGCAGCGTCAACCATTGCTCCGGGTTTTTACCGAAACCGGAAGGCAGTTTTACATTGACTCAGAAGGGTTTATCATGCCCGTAAATGCTGAATTCGCAACCAGGGTGGTGGTTGCCAACGGCAAAATACCTGACATATCATTAAAATCAGGAAACGACCGTAACCGGGACGTTAAACCGGAGAAGAACCTGCACCCGGAATTACAGAAAGTTTTTCTTACAGCAAAAGCTGTCAAACAGGACGCTTTTTCGGAGGCACTGACTGAACAGATTTTCATCAATACAGCCGGTGAAATAGAACTTATCCCCAAGCTGGGGAATCACACCATTTTATTGGGTGATACCACAATACTGAATGACAAACTGAATAAACTAAAATTGTTTTACAAGCAGGGAATCCGGAATGACGCATGGAACAAGTATGTTATGATTAACCTCAAGTTCCGCGACCAGGTTGTATGCTCAAAATCATCACAATATGGAACCATCTGAAATTATTGTCGGCCTTGATATAGGCACAACTAAAATAGCCGCCATCGTTGGCCGCCGCAACGAGAACGGCAAGATCGATATCCTGGGCTTTGGCCGTACCGACTCGATCGGTGTGAAAAGGGGTGTCGTAGCCAACATAGATGATACTGTACAGAGTATTGTCGCTGCAGTGAAGGAGGCCGAGAACCGTTCCGAAACCAATATCGCTACAGTAAATGTCGGGATAGCCGGACAGCACATAAAAAGTATTCAATACCGCGGGTCCATTATCAGGCCGAACGCTGACATAGAAATCAGCCAGTCAGATATAGACGGGCTGAACGAAAACATGTTCAAACTGGCCATGAACCCGGGAGAAGAGATCATCGATGTTATCCCGCAGGAATATACTGTGGATGGTGAGAGCGGGATCAAGCAGCCCAAAGGAATGCTTGGGCATCAGCTGGAAGCAAACTTTCATATCATCACCGGCCAGACCATGGCAGCAAAGAACATTTTCAAATGCATCAAAAAAGCCAACCTGGAGGTTGAATCGCTCCTGCTTGAGCCCCTGGCATCTGCGGAGGCGGTACTGAGCGATGAGGAAAAAGAGGCCGGTGTGGTGCTGGTTGATATTGGCGGAGGAACGACTGACATCGCCATATTTCAGGATGGTATCATAAGGCATACAGCAGTCATTCCTTTTGGCGGTGACATTATTACCGAAGATATCAAGGAAGGCTGTACCATCATCAAGAAACATGCTGAAGACCTCAAAGTGAAATTCGGTTCAGCCCTGGCCAGTGAAAACAGGGATGAAGAAGTGGTGGCCATCCCCGGACTGCGTGGCAGGCCCCCCAAGGAAATCACCCTCCGCAACCTGGCAAGTATCATTCAGGCCCGGATGGAAGAGATTATTGAACACATCTACTTCGAGATCAAAAACTCGGGTTACGAGAAGAAACTGATTGCGGGGATTGTGCTTACCGGCGGCGGGGCCCAGCTGAAGCATATCACCCAGTTAACGGAATTTATAACCGGTATGGACACCCGCATAGGCTACCCCAACGAGCACCTTGCCCCGGGCGTTCCGGAAGAAATGGCCAGTCCGATGTATGCCACAGGGATAGGGCTGGTCATCATCGGCCTGCAACGCCTTGAAAAGGAATCACTCAAGACGGAGAAGCCTGCACAAAAACCCAAAAAACCACCCAGGGGATCATTCCTCGATATCATCAAAAAATTCTTTGAAGAAGATGGAAACACCTGAGATATTAACAGGTTGACTGTTGATAAAAACAACAATTTTCAGGTAGATCATCGTTTAATATTAACTTAATTTAGGAGATTCAAAAGATGCCGGATATGCTCAAATTCGATTTGCCCAAAAATCAATCATCCATCATAAAAGTAATCGGCGTTGGAGGTGGCGGCAGCAATGCAGTTACCCATATGTTCAAGCAAGGTATCCGCGGGGTTGACTTTATGATATGCAACACCGACTGCCAGGCCCTTGACACCAGCCCGGTGCCCCTGAAAATTCAGTTAGGTAATAAAGGTCTCGGAGCCGGCTCTATCCCTCAGGTAGGCAAAGAAGCTGCTTCCGAAAACATTGACGATATTCGCAAGATACTGGAGAGTAATACCAAAATGGTGTTTATCACCGCCGGTATGGGTGGAGGTACCGGCACAGGAGCCGCTCCCGTGATTGCAGCCCTGGCAAAAGAGCTTGGCATCCTCACCGTCGGTATTGTAACCCTCCCCTTTTCATTTGAGGGCAGAAAGCGCGCTCAGCAGGCCCGTGCAGGTATCGATGAACTGCGTAAGTCCGTAGATACCTTGCTGATCATCTGCAATGACAAACTGCGCGAACTGGAAGGAGACCTCAAACTCTCGGAAGCTTTCAGCAAAGCCGACAACATCCTTACCGTGGCTGCAAAAGGAATAGCTGAAATCATCACGGTTACCGGTTACATCAATGTTGACTTTGAGGATGTAAAAACGGTAATGAAGGACAGCGGCAAAGCCATCATGGGATCCGGACTGGCCGAAGGAGAAAACAGAGCGCTGGAAGCCGTTCAGATGGCCATGACCTCTCCCCTGCTCGACGATGCAAATATCCGCGGCGCCAGCAATATCCTGCTTTATATCTCGTCAGGGACTGAAGAAATCACCCTTGATGAGGTAATGGAAATCACCGATTATATTCAGCATGAGGCCGGATCCGGCGCTGACATCATCTGGGGTAACGGTACCGATGAAACATTGGGCAGTAAGATCAGCATTACCCTCATTGCCACTGGTTTCGATTCCAAAAACAAGAATACCGGAGAATCCGGAAAACCCGAAGTCATTGTTTATCCGTTGAACCAGGAGCCGGCTCAGGCTGGTCCGAAATCGGCAGAACCGGCAAAGCCGGCGCCTGCACAGATTGAAGAGATCACCCTGGTCAACAGGAGCGTAGAAACGGACAAAACCGCACCATCACCGGCCCCCACCCCGGCCCCCGAACCACCGGCAGAAGCCAAAATACCGGCGGAACCGCAGCGTACCTTCACATTTGACCTTAACCCGTCAAGGAGTAAGGTTAACCCATCACAAAACAATGATAAACAGGCTGATGGTTTTATCGCTGCTCCGGTAAGAACAACCCGTGAAAAAGAACCCGGATTCGATTTCCTGCGGTCATTCAGGCCTGAAAATCCAGATGATGCTGAAGATGCGGACAATCTTGAAAAACAGGAAGAGATTGCCAATGCCAGATATGCCAGGCTGAAAGAAATCAGCATTAAAATTGCTTCGCCCGACGGACTGGCCGAAATGGAAAACCAACCAGCCTACCTACGCAGGAATGTTGAGTTACGGGACACTCCGTCATCCGGGACTTCGGAAGTATCGCGTTACACCCTTTTCAAAACAGAGAACAATCCGGTGGAAATGCGGCAAAACAACGCTTTCCTGCACGATAATGTAGATTAATGATTTTCATCAGCCATGAGCCTGACAGACAAAATAAACGAAGACATCAAAAAAGCCATGCTGGCGCGGGAAAAGGAAAAGCTTGAGGCGTTGCGGGCGGTAAAGTCGGCCCTGCTGCTGGCGATGACCAGCGAAGGTGGCGGCGAAATCACTGAAGAAGTTGAAGTGAAGCTTCTTCAGAAACTGGTAAAACAGCGCCGTGAAACCGCAGAGATCTATTCCGGTCAGCAACGCAACGATCTGGCGGAAACAGAATTGTTTCAGGCTGATATTATTGCATCCTACCTGCCAAAGCAACTCGAAAGGGAAGATATTATCCCGCTGATAAAGGCTATTATCCTGGATTCCGGCGCGACCGGTATCAGGGATATGGGTAAGGTGATGGCCGCAGCCTCACAGCAACTGGCCGGAAAGGCTGACAATAAAATGATTGCAGGCATTGTAAAGGAACTATTAAACCCCTGAAATATTTCTATTCATTGCTCGCAGAAGGCTGTCCGGAGGGCGGCCTTTTTTTGTTATATTTCCGGGCCTGAGGTTCCCGGCGGTCAGGATTATCCTGGTAGACAAGATATTCAGCAAAATTAAGTATTTCAGAACCGGAACATTGCTTATCATAACCCAAATTGCCATCTGTGGAAATACAAAAAAGGCTATCCTCACCGGATAGCCTCTCAGTTAATTTCAGTAAAAATTATGCACCAAGCATAAAGCGCTTAAATCCTGTAACGGTAAGGTCCTTATCCAGTTTACGGAGATACTCGCCTACTGAAAGTTTGTTATCCCTGACAAATTCCTGATTCAGCAGGGTGCTTTCCTTGTAGAATTTGTTGAGTTTGCCAATGGCGATTTTCTCAACCATTTCTTCGGGTTTTCCTTCCTGACGGGCCTGTTCTTTGCCGATTTCAATTTCGCGGGCAATGGTTTCAGCCGGTACATCATCCTTGTCAACAGCCACGGGAGCCATGGCAGCAATCTGCATTGCCACTTCATGTCCGGCCTGGTCAATGCCTTCTGCTCCGGTTTTGTTCAGCCCGAGAATGGTTGCAAGACGGTTACCCGGATGATTGTAAGCAAATACGCGGGGCGCACGGATCACCTCAAAATGAGCCAGCTCCATTTTTTCACCCGTTTTACCTACCATTTCAGTAATATTCTCCTCAACATTGCGGCCATTAACGTCCAACGCTTTAAATTCTTCAATGGTCGACGGCAGATGCTCAATGGCCTTTGACATCAGAAGATTTGAAAAATCGACAAATTCCTGATTTTTTGCCACGAAATCGGTTTCACAATTGAGCATAAATACGGCGGCATAATCCTTGGACTCATTGGTACGAGCAAGCACAATACCTTCGTTGGCATCTTTATCAGCGCGCTTGGTGGCCAGTTTCTGACCTTTCTTACGCAGATAGTCGATGGCTTTTTCAAAATCACCATCATTTTCCTGAAGCGCCTTTTTGCAATCCATCATACCGGCACCGGTCATCTGGCGAAGTTTATTGACGTCAGCAGCAGTTATATTTACCATAAATTCAGACAATTAAGTAAAGTTAATGAATTATTTGCGGGGGCCGGGTTTTTTACCCAACGGTTTACGGGTGCCAGGCTTACGTGAGCGGCTGTCTCCACCGGCTTCGTCAGCAGGGGTTGCTTTAGCGCGCAGACGCTCAGTGCCGCCAACGGCATCCTCATCTTCATCCTCGTCAAGGTCAAAATCGCGGTCAAGCCTTCCTGATGCGCCCTCTTCCCGGTCTTCCTCAGCACGTTTATCACGATCAATCTTTCTTTCCATAAGTCCTTCTTCGATTGCCTGAACCATTTTTCCAACGATAAGGGAAATTGATTTGGAAGCATCGTCGTTGGCGGGAATCGGGAAATCAACCAGGTTGGGATCAGAATTAGTGTCCACGATGGCGAAAGTGGGAATATTGAGCTTGCGGGCTTCTGCCACAGCAATGTGTTCCTTTACGATATCAACAACAAACAATGCGGCCGGAAGGCGGCTGAGATCGGCAATGGAACCAAGGTTCTTCTCCAGTTTGGCACGCTCGCGGGCAATCTGCAGGCGCTCACGTTTGGAGATATTCTCGAAACTGGGACTGCTCATCAGCTTGTCGATGGATGACATTTTCCGAACCGCCTTACGGATGGTTGCGAAATTGGTCAGCATTCCACCAGGCCAGCGCTCAGTAACATAAGGCATTGCAACCGATTTCACATGGTCGGCAACGATTTCCTTTGCCTGTTTCTTTGTAGCAACAAAAAGGACTTTTTTACCTGATTTGGTGATCTGCTTCATCGCTGCGGCAGCTTCATCAATCTTGGCTATGGTTTTGTAAAGGTCAATAATATGAATGCCGTTACGCTCCATAAAAATATAGGGAGCCATATTGGGATTCCATTTACGTTTGAGATGTCCGAAATGTGAACCGGCATCCAGTAATTCGTCAAAAGTTGTTCTTGCCATTTAAATTTTTGTTAATTGTTTACATTCTGTGAAAATCAATCACCGGGTAGCGCTGTTTCAGGCGACTGCTGAATAAATCAGAGGTCCCGGCAATTTAGATACTAAACACCATTCAGGATTAACGCTTGCTGAACTGGAATTTTTTGCGGGCCTTCTTCTGGCCGGGCTTTTTCCTTTCAACCATTCGCGGATCCCTTCTCATCAATCCTTTAGCTTTGAGGGGAGGACGGTTTTCAGGATTCAGTTCACACAGCGCTTTTGAAATGGCAAGGCGAAGGGCCTCTGCCTGACCGGTAATTCCACCACCATCAAGATTGGCTTTGATATCATATTTGCCAAGTGCATCAGAAATTTCAAGCGACTGGGTAACTACATACTGCAATGTACCTGTGGGGAAATATTCCTTGTAATCCCTTCCATTGACTGTAATGGATCCATTCCCGTCTTTCATATAGATACGGGCTACGGCAGTTTTACGTCTGCCAAGGGCGTTGATCACTTCCATTGTTATTTGATTGAATTAAGGTTAATCAATTGTGGCTGCTGCGCCTGGTGCGGATGCTCAGGCCCGACATACACCTTAAGGTTACGGTAAAGGGCATCGCCAAGCTTGTTGCTCGGCAGCATTCCCCTTACTGCATGCTCGATAATCCGCTCAGGGAATTTCTGCATGAGTTCCTGCGGGGTGGCAAAACGCTGCCCGCCGGGGTAACCGGTATGACGAACATAAACCTTATCAGTGAGTTTTTTGCCCGTGAGCTTGATTTTCTCGGCATTGATGACAATTACATAGTCGCCACAGTCAAGATTGGGAGTGAAATTAGTTTTGTATTTACCCCTGATCAGGTTGGCAACTTTGCTTGCAAGGCGGCCCAGTGTCTCGCCTTCTGCATCAACCAGCACCCAGTTCTTCTGAATGTTATCGGGTGTGGCCGACAAAGTTTTATAACTTAATGTGTCCATTTGTTAAATGAATTATTGATGAAAAACAATAAAACCAGCCGTCAGCATTACTGATCACGGGCATGAGATACAGCAATTTACGACCCTGCCTTTAAAGTGAATAAGCTGCTCACGCTTCAGGTTACGGCCATTCACGGACACACTTATCCCTTAAAAAGGGGTGCAAAGGTAGAAGTATTTTTTCTATTTAACAAATTTGTAAACAATTAATTGTTGATAAAACCGGTGCGCATTTTTTGATGGGAAAAAGTGATGCACAATCCACAGACTTGCGCCTTCATTATTCTGATAAAATTGAAGATCGGTTTTAATTTTATCAGATTTCTCATCCCGCTTGGCGGGATTTGAAATGACAGGCCGCTTTTATAGAGGAAAAGGGTGGAAGATTAGCCGTTATTCCGACGCAATAGGAATCCCAAACAGACGCCTGGAAAAAGAGGTACAAGTCACAGACTTGCACCTGCATTATTCGGGTAAAACTGAAGATCGGTTCTAATTTTATCGGATTTCTCATCCCGCATGTGCGGGATTCGAAATGACAGGCCACTTTTATTGAGGGAAGAGGTGGCAGTGGGCGGGTGAAAAACCGCCACCCACTGCCTCTCTTTTAATCAACAGTTAAAACGTCATTCCGATGAAGGGGGAATCTCACCCTTTGCCTGCAACTCCTGAACTATATCATCCATTTGCCTGCCAAATGATACATTCTCCCTTTTAAATCCATGTTCTGTAACAAGTACTTTCCAATCGGGGTTTTGACTGTTGATTAGATTTTCTTTCTTTTGACGATTCCACTTTTTTATTTCTTTCTCCCTTTTAATCGCATCAATTATAGATGCAAATTCCTCAAAATAGATGCAATGCTCAAGATTGTATTTATCGGTGAAAGAGTTCTTGATTAAATGATTCTTATGCTCACCTATTCTGCGACATAAATCATTTGTTACACCAATGTATAGTGTTGAACAGTTTGTATTTGTCATTATATATACATATCCACCTTTCTTCATAACTACAATTTGTTTAATGGCTAAAATGTTACAAACGGATTAAATAAGTGCAAGTTAAGAATAATTGTCAAAATTATTCGGTAGACTTTTTACGGGGTGATGTGATTACCTTCTATGAACCCGCCCGAAAAAGTGTCGGGACTGGCTCTTTGGACATTTCTTCACTTCACTGTCCCAATCATGCAGAAGAAGAATCTCATAATATAGCCGGACAACAGTTAATGTTTATGATGAAGTAGTTTAACTATCCGGAGATTTCTCATCCCGCATGAGCGGGATTCGAAATGACAGGACGCTTTTATAGAGGGAAAGGGGGGTGGCAGTGGGTGGCTTTTATAGAGGGAAAGGGGGGTGGCAGTGGGTGGCGGAAAAACCGCCACCCACTGCCACCCCCCTTTAATCAACAGTTAAAACGTCATTCCGACGAAGGAGGAATCTCAAACAGGCAATCGGAAAACAAGGCACAAGTCACAGACTTATGCCTGCATTATTCTGATAAAATTGAAGATCTGTTTTAATTTTATCAGATTTCTCATCCCGCTTGGCGGGATTTGAAATGACAGGCCGCTTTTATAGAGGGAAAGGGTGGAAGATTAGCCGTTATTTCGACGCAATAGGAATCCCAAACAGACACCTGGAAAAAGAGGTACAAGTCACAGACTTGCACCTGCATCTTTTGAAGGATTGTGAAGACCAGTGAATGATCAGAGCGTGTTCCTCACCTCATTCTTGATCCGCTGTATGTGTCCGCGGCCAAGTGCCTTAACCTCGCAACCCAACTCAAAGTAACGCCTTATCACATCGTCGGTCAGAATTCCGAAACAATCGATGATGGCAAGCGGCTGACCAGCCCACTTCACGATGTCATCAGGATTCAGATTCAGGTATTCTTTATGCGGCACTGCCAGAATCATGGCTTCGGCGCCCTTAAGGGCAGCCGGAAGGTCTTTTTCTACCCTGGCCTCTTTCAGGTGCTCCTGATTGCGGAAGAAACGGCTCCACGAAAGTCCGGGGGCAGGATAGGTATCCTGCGACTCCAGTTCGTACCAATGCTCGACATAAGGATCATGGATGCGCACCTCCGCCCCCATTTCAGTGAGTTTGCGCACCACCATTTCACTTCCGCTGTAGCGTGTATCCCCGACATCCTGTCGGTAGCTCGCTCCGCAAAGTACCACTTCCGCACCGGCAATGTAACGGGCCATATTGCGCAGGGCATCCCGGGTAAGCTCAGCCACATGCAGCGAGCGGGTATCGTTGATGTCGATGGCAGTTGGGGTGATTTTAAAAACTTCGTCACCGTCCTCAAATCCGAGTATATGCCGGTATGCCCAGTAACCAAGGCCTCCGTCCTTTGGCAGACAATACCCCCCGACTCCGGGACCCGGGAAAATGATGTTGCTGTGCGTTGGCCGCATCTTTATGGCATTGATCACCTTGATCAGATCCACCCCGTTCCGCTCGGCAAACAGGCTCCATTCATTCAGATAGGCAAGAATGGTTGCCCTGTATGAATTTTCCACAATCTTGGTGGTTTCCGATTCAATAGGCCGGTCCATAACTGTAAGGGGAAAATCTTTTGTATTCAGCACTTCGTGCAGGAACTTCTCCACCCGTTTCCGGGCTTCCGATTCACAACCCGAACACACCCGCCAGAAATCGCGGATACTCGATACATATTCCCTGCCGGGCATTACCCTTTCAAAGCTGTGGGCCAGCAGGGGTACAGATTCAATACCGCGTTTGGCAAATGCCTTTTTCAGGATCGGCCAGGCAACAAATTCAGTGGTTCCGGGCGCCACCGTGGTCTCTATCAGGGTAAGACAATGTGGCTGAATTTTTTCGCCAATGGTCTTGAGGGTTGCCTCGAGTGCAGCCATATCGGCTTCGCCCGATTTCATATAACCCAGATCCTGCTTCGAGAAGTCACACTGCACATCCACCACAACCACATCGGCGAACTCCAGCACATCGCTGTTGAAAGATGCCGTGAGGGTTTTCCTGTCATTCACACAACGGCTGATGATGCGGTCAACTTCAGGATCTTCGGCCTTCACCGGTGATTCGCCCCGGTTGAGCATGGGAATCTTCCAGTAACTGCGCTGGCTTGGCCGCTGGCAACCGATAACAAATTTCGAAGGCTTGCCCGCTGCATCTACCGTATCGGCAACAATGGCAGCCATAACCGCGCCGACAAAGCCAACACCCATCACAACCACAATCTCCTTGCCCTCACTGCGGGCAGTTTCCACAAGCCTGCCTATCCTTTGTTTTTCAAGTTCATAATCTTTCTTCTGAGGTATCGGGAATTTTTCACCAGAGGGATTTACCGAATAGCGAATTTCAGTTGCCATAGTAAGTTATTTACGAATAAACGATGATGAATATTTGCGAAATTAACAAACAAAGGTAATAAACCTGAGCACCAGGCTCAAAAAATCAGGTGTTCATTTTTCAGGCGTCAAATGTAATACACTGACAATCATTTTCAGCTAATGCTTATTATTTTACTTGCCCTGTATTTTTCAAACCATCGGCTTATAGCCTTATGTTTCATACCTTTGCTGCGTGAGTCCAAAAATAAAATTATCTGAATGTCGATCAAAGTAAGCAATATTTCCAAGCAGTACGGTCAGCAAAAAGCGCTGGATCAGGTATCTTTCAGTATCAAACCCGGTGAAATCGTCGGTCTGCTCGGCCCCAACGGCGCCGGCAAATCCACCATGATGAAAATTATCACCTGCTTTATTCCGCCAACCGCCGGCGATGTAAGCGTTTGCGGATTTGATATCAGGGAACAATCGCTGGAAGTGCGGCAAAAAGTGGGCTACCTTCCGGAAAACAACCCCTTGTACACCGACATGTATATCAGGGAATATCTTGAATTCGTGGCCGGTGTGCACAAGCTGGGCAAAAACACAGCCAAAAGGGTGGATGAAATGATGGAGGTAACCGGTCTGATGCCCGAAAGAAAGAAAAAAATCGGCGCCCTCTCCAAAGGTTACCGGCAGCGGGTGGGATTGGCCCAGGCGATGATCCACAATCCGGAGGTACTGATTCTTGACGAACCGACTTCAGGACTGGACCCGAACCAGCTTGTGGAAATCCGCAACCTGATCATTGAAATCGGCAAGGAAAAAACCGTAATGCTCTCCACCCATATTATGCAGGAAGTGGAAGCCATGTGCAGCCGGGCCATCATCATCAATTCCGGAAAAATCGTGGCCGACGACAGCACCGGTCATCTGCTGAACAGCAATGAAAACACTGAACAGATAGCCGTAGAATTTGATAAGGACGTGAAGCCCTCAATGCTAAAAGGATTACCCGGTGTAGTAAATGTGAAAAAAATCAGCGGGAACAGCTGGCTGATTGAGGCAGGCAAAGATCATGATGTCAGGCAGGATATATTCAGGTTTGCCGTAGAAAACAGCTTCACTGTATTGTCGATGCAGAAGCAGGGAAACAGACTGGAGGATGTGTTTCAGCAACTGACCAGGAAGTAGCTTCAGGATTTTTTTATCCTAATATTATGTGAATTGTTAATAATGATGTTCAGTCATGGACAAGACTCAAGCATGTTCTTCCAAAAATCATTAAATCATCCCTCCTTTTTTGATCATCCTCAATCATTTCATAAAAATTTCTACCTTTGCAGCGCCGGTTACCCCGGAATGGAGAGATTTGATTGATTGCAACCATTAAAAAAAATGCTAAAGCAGTTCCCGCCATTGATCAACTGATTCCATTTAACTATTTACGCTATAAAATTAACTGTAATGTCTTATTTATTTACATCCGAATCCGTTTCGGAAGGGCATCCCGACAAGGTTGCCGATCAGATATCTGATGCATTGCTCGACGAATTCCTCCGTTTTGATCCCAATTCGAAAGTCGCCTGCGAAACGCTGGTGACTACAGGGCTTACCGTGTGCAGCGGTGAAGTGCTTACCGATGGCTATGTCGACCTTCACAAGGTAGTCCGGAAAACCATTAAAGAAATTGGTTACACCAAAAATGAATACCGTTTTGAAGGAGAGTCATGTGGAATTATCTCCACTCTTCACGAACAGTCGGCAGACATCAACCGCGGCGTAGTCCGAAGCGACCCCGAAAACCAGGGAGCCGGAGACCAGGGAATGATGTTCGGATATGCCACCCGTGACATGAGGAACCTCATGCCCATGCCCATTGAGCTGGCACATATCCTGCTTCAGGAGCTTTCGGCTATACGGAAAGAAGGAAAGGAAATGACCTACCTGCGGCCGGATGCCAAATCGCAGGTCACCATTGAGTATGACGACAACAACCATCCGGTGCGTATTGATACCATTGTGATTTCAACCCAGCATGACGACTTTGCCGACAAAAGCCTGCCCGAAAAGGAAGGGGATGAAAAAATGCGCCTCGCCATCGAAAATGATATCCGGAATATCCTGTTACCACGCGTTATTGCCACACTCCCTGACAACATTCAGAAACTGTTTGACGGCAATTTCAAATTACATGTCAACCCGACAGGCAAGTTTGTGATTGGCGGCCCACACGGCGACACGGGACTGACCGGACGTAAGATTATTGTGGATACTTATGGCGGCAAAGGCGCTCACGGCGGCGGTGCATTTTCCGGCAAAGACCCTTCGAAGGTTGACCGTTCGGCAGCCTATGCCGCACGTCACATTGCCAAAAACCTGGTCGCTGCCGGGGTTGCTGATGAAGTACTGGTGCAGCTGGCCTATGCCATCGGCATTGCCGAACCGGTTGGCGTTTATGTCAACACTTATGGTACCAGTAAAATAGCCGACGCCAGCGGCAATCCTGTCACTGACGGTGTAATTGCCGAAAAAATCAGTAAACTTTTCGACCTCAGGCCATACAGCATCATCAACCGTTTCGGCCTGCGCAATCCCATTTATACCCCGACGGCCAGCTATGGCCACTTCGGCCGCGACCCGCGTTTTGAAGAAGTTGAGGTATACTACAATAACGGCGAAACCTATGACAGAACCGAAGACGGAATCGTCAAGCACTTTAAAAAGGTTAAGCTTTTCGCCTGGGAAGAAACCGATTACGTTGAAAAGATCAGGGCTGCTTTCGGAATATAATACAAATCCTTGCAGATACAAGTTGAAACGACAAGAGGCCGGAAGTGATTCCGGCCTCTTATCGTTAAGTCTGTTTTGTCCCTATAGTTTTCTGATTTTGATATTCCTGTACCAGACGTCATCGCCGTGATCCTGCAGGCCGATAAATCCTTCCTGCGCGATCTTGGCCCAATCGGGATTATACTGGGGGAATTTGCTTTTGGCCACCATTTCATTCCATTCGGGCGTCCACAAATGGTATTCCACCACTTTTTCACCGTTCAGCCAATGCTCAACCAGGCCTTTAAAAACCAGTAATTTCACCTGGTTCCATTCACCAACCGGTTTCACTTTATCCTGGGATACTCCGATCATATCGTAGAGTGCACCGGCGCTGTGGAGACCGTCGCGGCCGTCAGGATGCGTAGTATTGTCGAGTACCTGCATCTCGGGGGCTGTCTGCCAGATAGTGAGGTCGGGCAGTTCCTGGGCAAGGTAGAAAATTCCGCTGTTACCTCCCGGGGATATTTTCCATTCAAGGGTCATTTCGAAATTCTGAAACTTCTCGTCGTAGATAATGTCACCCCCTTCGAGCGATCCGGCTTCACCCCTTCCGGAACCGATACAACGCAGGGTGCTGTCTTCGATCACCCACCCCTGGGGAAAATAATCCTTGCCATATCCACGCCATTTGCCCGGAGTTTTTCCATCAAAGAGGAGCATCCATCCATCGGCAATTTCGGCTTCGGTAAGCGCATTCACCAGCGGAGCTTCTGCCTTTTCCTCTCCGGGCTTTGTCCCCGGCTGGTTGCACGCATACAATGAAAACATCACGACAAACATCAACATTACTTTTTTCATCTGATTTGGTTTTAAGGTTAATCAACGATTGAGTTATCTTTTGAAACACACTGCCAGGTATAAGGTGCTATTCCGGCAGGTGGCAGCGCATACACCGGGGACTGTCTTCCGTTACATCGTCCAGCCCTGCCGGTAAGTATGCCGGATATATTCCTCTGCCGCGGCTTTTGCATTCATGGTTTCGTGTTGGGTATCAAAGTGCGGATGCCCGTCGATCACTTCAAATTTATCGCTCTTCACTACCCTGATCTCATCGCTGTCGCTGATATTGGTGAAACGCATATTCTCACCGTCCCAAAGCAGTTCACGCTTCAGGTCCTGCAACCTGACAGCCACAACGCCCATCACCACCATTTCGTTCATAGGCCCGGAGTAGCCGAAATGCGAGCTGGCTTCCACCCTGCTGGCCGGACTTTCCTTGCATGCCCTCACCCAATCCATCTCATGACTTGTAGTTACCCTGCGCATGGAAGGGGCCGGACGTTTATAGTCCTTATCATAATCGAGCGGCAGCAGGAAAGGATCCTTGCCATAACAACCGGTCATGATTTTCCCTTTGCTTCCGATAAGCAAACAACCTCCGTTTGAATCCCTGCCCATAATTTCACCGTCGGGCAACTCCTCGGGACGGGGAGGCAGCAACCCGCCATCCCACCAGGTTACACTGACTTCCGGCATTTTCAGCCTGTGGAACTTCTCCCTTGCCGGGAAAACATATTTTACCACTTCAGCCAAAGGAGGCGATTCGGTGTTAAACTGCGAGGATGTTCCCTGCACCTTCACGGGATATTTCAGATTGAGCGACATAAAGATCGGGTCCATGATGTGGCAGGCCATATCGCCGAGCGCTCCGGTTCCGAAATCCCACCAGCCTCGCCAATTCCAGGGTGTATAAATCGAGTGGTAAGGGCGTTCCTTTGCCGGGCCCAGGAAAAGATCCCAATTGAGGGTATCGGGCACCTGCATTACCTCTTTCGGACGTTCAAGCCCCTGCGGCCAGATCGGGCGATTGGTCCAGGCGTGGGCTTCGCGCACTTCGCCGATGGCTCCGTCCCAGACCCACTCGCACACCTGCCGGATGCCTTCTCCTGAATTACCCTGGTTTCCCATCTGGGTTGCCACTTTGTATTCCCGGGCAATCTCCGCCATCTGTCTTGATTCCCATACCGAATGCGTCAAAGGTTTCTCACAGTAAACATGCTTGCCCATCTTCATGGCATTAATGCTGATGATGGCATGGGTATGGTCAGGGGTGCCAACCACCACGGCATCAATGGATTTACCAAGCTCATCAAACATTTTGCGCCAGTCGTAGTACTTTTTCGCATCCGGAAACTCTTCAAAAATCTTCTTTGAATACTTCCAGTCAACATCGCACAGGGCAATGATATTCTGACTGCTTACCGCGCGGATAACTCCACCGCCGCGGCCGCCCACACCTATGCCCACGATGTTCAGCTTATCGCTTGGCGCGATGTGGCCCAGGCCCGAAATCACATGACTGGGCATGATCATAAAACCGGCAGCCGTCAACGCGGTGTTGCGTATAAACTCACGACGGTCCATTCCGTTGTTTGTGTTGGATTTTTCTTCCATCTTCCTGACTTTTAAGGTTACAGCAAATTCTTCCGGATATATAACAAACTCTGTTCTGCACAATAAAGCGGCGGGCCTTCGGCATACTGCTCCTGTTCAACAAAAATATACTCAAGCCCGGCCTGATCACGATCCATCAGGTATCCTTTGAAATCAACCGACCCGTTTCCTATGATACAACTATCCCCATCATTCCCCATATCCTTGAGATGCCAGGTGGTGAAGCGCCCGGGAAAGGCAGCGAAATACTCCTGCGGATCCTGCCCGGCCTTTACCATCCAGTACAAATCGGGCTGAAACGACACCAGAGACGGATCGGTCTCCTCCAGCAAAATATGATAAGGCAGTTTTCCGTCAAGTTCGCGGAATTCAAAATCATGGTTATGATAGCCAAATTTTATCCCGGCTTGTTTACAGGCTGCTCCGATACGGTTCATTTCTCCGGCGACCCGCTTAAAATCATCCGCACTCTTTTCCGGCCTGCCCATCATCGATGGCAGGATCAGGTATTCAAGGCCGGCTTCGGCGGCAGCCCGCGCATATGCTGTGGCATTTTCATCCGTTATCCCGGTATGGCTGCTGATCAGTTCCAGGCCCAGTTCAGCACAAAAACGGCTGAATTCCTTTGCATCCCGTCCATAAAACTGTCCATCAAAGCCATAGGCTTCCAACGTGTCGTATCCCATCACGGCCAGTTTTTTCAGCGTTCCTTCCGGGTCATTTCCCATCTCATTCCTCAATGTCCATAACTGAATCCCTGCAAGAAGTTTTTTCTGCTTCAAAGTGTTCTTGCAAGCGGAAGATAAACCCAGGGCAACCGAGCCTGAGACCAGTGTGAGTGACTTTAAAAAATCGCGGCGACCAGACATATTTTTCCAATTAAAGTTAGACCATGGCAATGACCCTGCCCTCAGCATCACTCCGGATGGCAGTTTCGGTGACCTGCAGGTTAAGCAGGGCGTCTTCCCGGCTTACCTCAGGCGCCTGTCCTGATGTGAGAACATTATAAACATTATCATAAAAACTCAGATAATTCCCTTCTAATGTCGGGATCCGCTGACGTTTTATCACCCCGTCGCTGACTGTGGTGAGCGTACCGTAATGCTTTTTCAACTCCCTGCCGGTTGCCGGGGCACCGGCTTTCCGGCCGTTTTTCAACCGGGCTTCCTGCGGATCCGTGCCATATTTGATAAATGAACCCTTAGTGCCATGCACCACAAACCGCGGGCCCGGTTCCGACATAAACACTCCGGCACCCAGTGAAACCGTGGTTTCAGGGTAAAAAAGTTTCAGGTCAAAGCCGTCGGATGCTTTGCTCTCCTTCCGCTGGCGGTATAATTTACACCATACCGAATCCGGCTTCCCGAAAAGGGCAACCGCCTGATCGATCAGGTGAGGCCCGAGATCAAAAAGGGTTCCGCCCCCGTCATCATCGAGGTACCGCCATCCGGCCCTTCCGACTACCGGATTATACCGGTCGAAGTGCGATCGGAACTCAACGATCTGCCCGAGGACGCCGGATAAAATCAATTGACGGACGGTAAGGAAATCCCCATCCCAGCGCCGGTTATGATAAGGAAACCACTGCCTGCCCGTTTCCGAAACGGCACTGATCAGTTTCCCGGCATCACGGCTGTTCATGGCCACTGGTTTTTCGATCACCACATGCTTGCCTGCCCTCATAACCTCAATGGCCTGGGAAACATGCAGCGGGTGCGGGGTACACAGGACAATCATCTCAAGGTCCTCAACCGCGAGGACCTCTTTAAAACTCCGGTAAATCTTTGCAGACGGATACAATTGAGCCGCTTCATTTCCGGTAGTAACAAATGCAGACAAACGATAGCCCGGATGCGCATGGACGAAAGGCGCATGAAACACCTTCCCGGAAAAACCGAAACCAGCGATTCCCGTCGGAATAATGTGCCCGGACTGTGCGGTTGTCAGATTCATCTGCTTTTGCTATTAATCATATAATGCGTTCATTGACTGCATCCCAGAATGTGCGCCTTTTCTCATGGTAAGAAATGGTTCCCATATGGGCAGTAATCGCTTCTTCAAAGGCCTGATCAATATCGCAACTGGGCTGTGTTCCGTTGTTCAGCCGGATGCAGTTCAGCCATTCGCGAAGATGCAGGTGCGTGGTATCTACCGCCTTTCCGTCACGGTAAGTGTAGAGCAGCCCCCTGCCGGCAAAATATTTCTCGGTAGGTGTTGTGATGGCATCAATTTTATCCTGCCCGGGAACATAAGAGAATATGGGTTTATTTGGTTCCAGCAATCCCTTTTCAATCTGGTCTTTGTAGCGGGTGGAACTTCTGTCAAGGTAAACGGTGAGGGTTTCATCCAGCTCCATCCAGGCATCGTGGGCCATGATGCTCTTGCCCCGGTTTTTTTCACTGCTCAGGGTGGCGCTGTAGAGCAGGGTAAGGTCCCGCTCAGGGTATTCGAAGGCCATATTGAGTACATCGGGCACAGTGCGGCCGTCTTTATAAAAATATATACCCCCAGAAGCCATGGCTGAATGCGGGATGCCCAGGCCAAGTATCTGGTTGAGGGCATCGTATTCATGGGTGAAGAGATCCCCGCTCAGGCCTGTGCTGTAATCCCACCAGCAGCGCCAGCGGAAAAAGCGTTCCAGACTGAAATCGTGCCACGGGGCCGGACCGATAAACTGTTTCCAGTCAATGCTATTTTCATTGGCTTCGGGATCAATATCATAAACCCATGCGCCGTTGGGGTCGTTGCGGTTTGTGCAGACTTCAATCAGCGATATCTTGCCGATAACATCCTGTTCAATCAGGGATTTCGCCACCTGGTAACTTTCGGTCTGCCTGCCCTGATGCCCCAGTTGAAATACGATGCCGGTATCCTTAACTACCTTTCTTGCCTCAAAAGTCTCCTCAACCGTCCATGACAAAGGCTTTTCACAGTACACATGCTTTCCGTTGCGGGCTGCTTCGAGGGCAACGGGTACATGAAGATGGTCGGGGGTGGCGACAATCACCGCGTCCACATCAGGCGAGGCGCATAATTCCTGATAAGTAAGGTAACGGCGGGGCACATCCGCCATTTCACCCGACTGCCCGTTCCGGTAAAGGTTGGAACCGGCGGCCATTCCCTCCGCGGCATGCTTTCCGAATACATCGCAAACCCCGGTAACCCTCACATTGAGCTGCTCCTGGGCCATAAATTCATCCAGGTAATCCCTCCAGTATTTGTCGGTGGCTGCCCGGGATTTCCATTCGTCGATCCGCTCAGGAAGGACAAATCCCAGTGCTTTCATGATATACATTCCCCTGCCGCCCGTGCCGACAACACCCAGGCGCAAAACCGGACCATCAACCAATGGAGGAATTCCGGATGGCAAAACCGGTTTTATGCCTTTCAGCAGGCCTGACTTATACTTATTCCGCTCGCTTGCATGAAGAAAAAGTCCATAGCCCAAAGCGCCAAGCACCGGAAGGGAAGCCAGACCGGCCAGCATATCGCGCCGGCTGATCCCTTTTTTATCATTTTGCTCATCCTTTTTCATTCAGGTCTTCTGTTTTTCGCAGCCCAAAACCTTTCCACTCCGATAATATGCGCAGTGGGAAAGGCAAAAATCACAAACAGGGCAAAGAGTTCTACAAGTGTTTTATTGATGATAAAATAGCTACCGTCGGTCGGGAACAGGTATTCGATGCCCGGGAATGCCGGATGCGACAAGTAATAGAAAAGCAGCAACAGCATCCCGGCTAAAGCTCCGGCCCGGCAGAAAATACCCAGTAGCAGGGAAAGCCCGATCAGGGTAAGGCCCCAGGCATTCAGAAAATCAACTACGGGCAATACGCTGTCATTCAACGCCATCCATTCAAACATGCTTTTCAGGAACCCGCCGGAGTCGAGCAGGTAGGCCTTTGAAGTCCAGTCGGGATTCAGAACTTTTACCATCCCTTCATAAAAAAAGTGCCATCCTGTGGCAAGCCGGAGTACGACAAGTGCAACCAGACCGGTTTTGGAGTATTTCATGCAGAATGAATAACTTATACTTTACTAATTCTAATCCCGGATCGTCCACCAGGCCGGAACCGTCAGTGATATCCGGGATTTTACCTGATCCTTCCGGATTCTTCCGTCACTGTAATGGAACCACCAAAGGCAAAATCATTATTCAGGAAAGTCAAACCATATCGCCATCCTTAAAGAAAAATGCCTGCTTCAAATTTAAGGAAAAATGCTTCCTTTCTTTCCCTTTAAAGGAATTGTATTGAAAAAATTTAAGGTTTTGTTTATAAATTTTATAGTCTGAAGATAACAGTAATTCAGGCCAATGACACAAGCAGACAGGTCAATGACAGGATTACCTGTACATATATGGGATAATTGCCGGAATAATAAGACTTTAAAGAAGAGTGGGGATTTATTGGTATTCACTTAAAATGTGAGGGATCCCGGCCACTTATAAAGGGAAAGGCCTCAGTGGGGATGCAGGCAGACAAAGAGAATCAGGCACTGAACTTTTACCGGCTTTACTAAAATCCGGAGTTAAGAAAATTCTTTCTCTGGAAGAAATGGCCCGGTACAAAAAAGAAAATCCCCGGCATCACCGGGGAATCTCTTCACATTAAGCTAAACAAGTAATCCAAGTAATCCAAGTATTGAGTATCTAACGCTTCACAATGAATTTTCGTGTGGAAACGGCAGAATTATCTATGATCAGTGAGTAAAAATATACGCCATTGCTGAGGTTTGCAACATCTAAGGTTACTTTGCCTTCTGCATTGCTGAGTGCTATTTCCTGAATGATGTTGCCAAGCAGGTTATTGACTTTAATGCTTGCATTTCTTACTCCGGCGGGCAATTTGTATTCAATGGCAGCCACTGACACAGCCGGGTTGGGATAAGCATTTGAAACGGTTGCAGCTTTGAGCGAGACGTTATTATTAATCCCCAAAGTACCGATGATGAAGTTAATAACTACAAAACTCGAATCTGAATCGTTATCCATATCGAAGAAGGTAAATTTCACGGTTGAAGTCCCCTGAATACTGCCATAGGTAAGGTCACCAGTAAAGTTGGTTACAAAAGAGCCAGGCTCGATAAGCAAAGGATCCGGTGTTTCCAATATAAAATCAGGATAGCAGGACAACCAGCAGATGTTGGAGAAAGAACCTTCTACCAGGGCCATATCATTTTTCCTCACTTTGACATTTTTCGCAGTTTCAGAAACATTGTAAACATCCAGGCCAAGAGAAACAAATCCAACACCCGGAGTACAGTAATGATCAATGGTCTGCCCGGATACATCCACTCCGGTTTTATCCTTAATGACTAATGACTGGGCATTACCAACCGACAGAATAAAAGTGCCGATAATCAGTGAGAGTAATATTTTTTTCATAGGATTGTTTTTGAGAAACAAGAAATTTAATGCAAAAACCATGCAAAACATTGGCTGATTCAAAAAAAATAACGCTAACAAAGAACCCCCAATTAGCATTGCAAAACTAATACTTTCAGCTTCATAATTGCAATCAATCTTCAAAAAAAATATTAAAAACTTTTCAACCTCCGGTTTTGCTATTTAAAAATGCAGATATTTGCATAACGACAAACAAACACAGCTTATGAAAAGATTAACCCTGATTGCAGCCGTGCTGTTGCTTTCCTCCGGTCTTTATGCACAATCTCAGCGGCTGGTGCTGCTTGAGCACTTTACACAGGCAAGCTGCGGGCCCTGTGCCACCTACAACCCCTCCATCCATACTTTGCTGGTGAACAACCCGGATAAGATTACCTCCATTAATTACCATACCAGCTGGCCGGGATTCGACCCCATGTATAACCACAATACCGTTGATAATGCAGGCAGAACCTCTTATTACAATGTGAGCAGCGTCCCGAACTCAGTACTCGATGGCAATTTTTACAATGGCCATCCTAACGGATGGAATATCAACTCCGTAAACCAGCGGTATGCGGTACCTTCACCCTGCAATCTTATGGCTTTTCAGCGGCTTTCGTCCGGTCAGGACACCTTGTTTGTTACCCTGGTGGTAGAGGCTACAGCGGAAATTACCGGACAAATTGCTGCAACGGCAGCCGTGATTGAAAAACATATTCATTTTAACTCAGCTCCGGGAAGCAACGGCGAAAAGGACTTCTATAATGTGATGAAGAAACTGCTTCCTTCCAAATCCGGGCAATCCCTTCCTACCCCGATGGCTGCCGGCGACTACCTGATTATTGAGTCATACTGGGTTTTAGCAAACGTATACAATATCAATGAGCTGAGCCTTGTCGGATATGTGCAGAATACGCTGTCAAAAGAAATTTATCAGTCGTGCAACCTTACCCCGGGCAATTATGTCGGTTTGTATGCCAATGATGTGGAAGTGCTTTCGCTGCCCAATATGACAGACCGCTATTGCAATGAAACCCTCAATCCTCTGTTAAGATTCCGCAATAACGGCAACAATGCTGTAACTGCCGTAGAACTTAATTACCAGGTGAATGATGAGGAGACTTTTGTTTACAACTGGACAGGTAATCTGGATCCGCTGCAGTCGGTTGAAATTGAACTTCCCGCGCTGAACTACCAGCTTCAGGAAAACAATCAGTTGAAAGTATGGGCAGCCAGTGTTAATGGAGGAAGCGACGGATACACCCGCAACGATACCCTTGTACATGATTTTGCAACAGCCCTTCAGACAACCCGCGACCTGCTCGTGAAGGTAAGAACCGATAACAATCCTCATGAAACCACCTGGGAAATCAAAAATATGGCCGGAGAGGTGGTTGCCAGCGGAGGGCCTTATACCGAGTCAGGAACGGTCATCAATACCGATGTGCAGCTTGAGGCTGACGGTTGCTATGATTTCTTCGTTTACGATGCCGGCGGTAACGGAATCTGCTGTACCAATGGCGCAGGCTTTGTCAGGCTCTCATCCGGTTCGCAAACCATCGCCCAGGGCACTGATTTCGGTTCAATGCTTACCGCCCAGTTTAATGTGGTGAGTGTGGGTGTCAGCCACCTGCCGGTTCTGACCGAATTTGAGGTTTATCCCAACCCCGCCGGAGAACAGGTATTCATCGGATTTACTCCTGAAAGAAACCAGACCGTAAAGATCAGTATCATCAACCAGCTCGGACAACGGGTGTATATCAATGAAATGAATGCACCAGCCGATCTGATACAGAAGATTGATATCAATACTTCAAACTGGCCGGCCGGTATCTACATGATACAACTGGATAACGGAAACGGGATCAGCAGTCGCAAGCTGAGCGTCAGCAGATAAGAACCCGGTTCTGAAAAAATATAAAAACCTGCGGCCTTCAACGCAGGTTTTTTTATGTGTACTTCGGAATGACTTTATAATCTATTGATAACAGACGAAGGGCCTCCTGATTCGGAAATAACAAAACTGCCCGGTTGCTTCGCATGATTCAACCGGGCAGAAATACAATTCAAAAAAAACTAAAAGAGTGCATCAATAATTTTGTCATCCGCCATATTGGGCAGGGTCACTTTCAACAGGGGTTCCGCCTCCATGGCCCGCTTAATGGCGAAAACGGCGCCTTCGTTTCTTGCCCAGGAGCGGCGGCTGATGCCGTTGTTCACGTCCCAGTAAAGCATTGCGCGCAGACGGCGGTCGCTGTCGGCGCTGCCATCGAGGAGCATACCGAAACCTCCGTTGATGACTTCACCCCAGCCTACACCGCCACCGTTATGAATGGAAACCCAGGTTGCACCCCTGAAGGAATCGCCGATCACATTATGGATGGCCATATCGGCGGTGAAGCTGCTGCCGTCATAAATGTTGGAGGTCTCCCTGAAGGGTGAGTCGGTACCCGATACATCGTGATGGTCGCGGCCCAGCACTACCGGTGCGGAGATCCGCCCGTCGGCAATGGCTTTGTTGAATTCAGCGGCTATTTTAGTCCGTCCTTCGCAGTCGGCATAAAGGATTCTTGCCTGCGAGCCGACTACCAGACGGTTTTCCTTGGCTCCCCGGATCCATTGTATATTGTCTTTCATCTGCTGACTGATTTCAGCAGGAGCAGTGGCGGCAATTTCTTCCAGTACCTCCATGGCAATGCGGTCGGTGGTATCCAGATCGGCTGCGCTGCCCGATGTACACACCCAGCGGAAGGGCCCGAACCCATAGTCGAAGCACATGGGCCCCATAATATCCTGTACGTAGGAAGGATATTTAAAACTGCCATCGGCTTTGAAGATATCGGCACCCGCCCTGCCCGACTCAAGCAGGAAGGCATTGCCGTAGTCGAAGAAGTACATTCCGCGGCTGCAGAGCTTGTTAACTGCAGCAACGTGACGCCTGAGGGTTTCCTGCACCCGCTTTTTGAACTCCTCCAGCTGATGCGCCATCATTTCGTTGGAGTCTTCATAGGAAAGTCCCACGGGGTAATAACCTCCGGCCCAGGGGTTATGCAGCGAGGTCTGATCGGAGCCCAGATCAACAGGGATATTGCGTTCTGCAAGCCGTTCCCAGAGGTCTACGATATTGCCCAGGTAGGCTATGGAACGGGCTTTTTTCTCCTTCCGGTATTTCATTGCCAGGTCAATGGCGGTATCCGCATCGTCGGAAATCTCATCCACCCAGCCCTGGCTATGCCGTTTGTGCGCGGCATGGGGATTTATCTCGGCGCAGATGGTCACCACACCGGCAATGTTCCCTGCTTTGGGTTGAGCGCCGCTCATCCCGCCAAGTCCCGAAGTTACAAAGAGCGTTCCTCCCAGCCCATGACCCGCACCGGCGATTTTACGCCCTGCGTTGAGCACGGTAATGGTAGTTCCGTGTACGATGCCCTGGGGGCCAATGTACATGTAGCTGCCGGCCGTCATCTGCCCGTACTGCGAAACGCCCAGCGCGTTGAAACGCTCCCAGTCGTCGGGTTTGGAGTAGTTGGGGATAACCATTCCATTAGTAACCACCACCCTTGGGGCATCCTTGTGCGACGGGTAAAGCCCCATGGGGTGGCCCGAATACATTACCAGTGTCTGCTCATCCGTCATTTCTGAAAGGTACTTCATGGTAAGCAGGTACTGCGCCCAGTTTTGAAACACAGCCCCGTTGCCTCCATAGGTGATGAGTTCATGCGGATGCTGGGCAACGGCTGGATCCAGGTTATTCTGTATCATCAGCATAATGCCTGCCGCCTGTTTTGATTTCGCCGGATATTCTTCAATGGGCCGCGCGTACATGGGGTATGACGGCCTGAACCGGTACATATAAATCCGGCCGTACTTCTTCAGTTCATCGGCAAACTCGGGAGCCAGCACCGGGTGATGCACAGGATCGAAATAACGGAGTGCATTGCGCAGTGCCAGTTTTTTCTCATTGGCTGTAAGTATATCCTTGCGCACAGGAGCATGGCTCACGGCGTCGTCGAAAGGTTGAGGTAAAGGAAGTTCCGAAGGAATTCCTTCCATTACAGATTTCCGGAAATCAGCAAGTTGCATGATAATAATTTATTTGGTAGCTTTTAATGCCGCAAAGGTAATAAAGGAATCTGGTGTGGCAAGAAATTGTGAACAACCGGCCGGGAGTAACAAACACGCTGGTTGCAGATATTGGCATACCATCCGGTATGGTGAAAGAATACCGGTTAAAGAATGAGAAATATCAGCACCAATATGAAGAATAGCTCAGATCACTCAATTTTTAAGGACAACTTCAACGCTGTTTGTTGTATCAGGTCCCAGGCCCGCAGCACATGGTCTCTGGTGATGGTTGTCTGGGCAGTGACCATCCTTAAGACAAATCTGCCATTGAGCCGGGTGTGGGAGAGGTAAAGTTTTCCGCTCCCGTTAAGTTCTGATAGCAGGGAAGCATTTATACGATCAAGATCTTCTCCGGCGGATAGCACTTTGGGTTTATACCTGAAACAAACCAGGCTGAAGTCTACAGGGGCCATAAGTTCAAAATCGGGATGTTCGCTGACTCTGTCTTTCAGCCAGCCGGCCAGGGAGTTATGAAGTCTGATCTTTTCCCTGAGTCCTTCTGCACCAAAGCTCCGGATAACGAACCAGAGTTTGAGTGCCCTGAACCTTCTTCCAAGGGCAACGCCCCAATCGCGGTAGTCGTTTACCAGTCCGCGTGTACGGGTTTTGAGATATTCGGGCAGTATTTCAAAAGTCCGGATCAGCAATTCAGGATCACGCACAAAATAGGCCGAAGCATCAAAGTTGGTAAACATCCATTTGTGCGGATTAAAAACGTAGCTGTCGGCATATTCCAGTCCTGCAGCAAAATGCCTCATTTCAGGGAGCAGGAAAGCGGTTCCGCCAAAGGCGGCATCCACATGCAGCCAGATTTTGTAGCGTTCACAAATTTTACCGATTTCATCTACCGGATCCACAGCCGTAGAACCTGTGGTGCCGATGCTGGCAACCGCAGCACACGGCGTATATCCTTTCTTCAGATCTTCTTTGATAGCCATCTCAAGCTGAGCGGAAATCAAGGCAAAATTTTCATCCACCGCTACCTTTACCAGATTGTTTTTTCCGAAACCGGCAATCTTTACGGCTTTTTCAATGGATGAATGTGTTTCGGAAGAACAATACACCCTGAGCTTTCCCATGCCAGTGAAGCCTTCAAGGTTTGTTCTGAATCCGGTAGTTTTTTCGCGCGCGCTCAGCAGCGCCGTGAGCGTTGATGCCGAAGCCGTATCCTGGATTACACCTGTCCAGGAAGCCGGGAGACCGCAAAGTTCGCGCAGCCACTCCATAACACGCTGTTCAAGTTCGGTAGCTGCAGGCGATGTCTCCCAAATCATTCCCTGCTGGCCCAAAGCGGCAGTGAGCATTTCGGCCAATACCGATGGATAACTTGAATTTGCCGGGAAGAAAGCAAAGAAAGACGGGCTTTGCCAGTGAGTAATTCCCGGCATGATAATTCTTTCGAAATCAGACATAATCGTTTCGAAAGATTCCCCATTTACCGGCGCTGATAAAGGCAAAGCTGAAAGTATTTCGCCCGGTTTCACCTGAGATTTGACGGGATAATCCGAAATCTCTTCAAAATAATCAGCCATTCTGTCGGCAAGGACATGCGCCTGTTTCCGGAATTCTTTGCTGTCCATAACTTCAAGCATTAGCAGTTTCTAAAATCCCGTTACCCAATTCTCTGATTAACAGCAATAAATCATTCAGATCATTGATTTCAGTGAAAGGGTTCATCAGGGTTACCCTGAGATAAACCTGCCCCAGTATTTGTGTCTGCACAACATAAAATCCTGCATCATTCAGAATTTTCTTTCTGATTTCGGCATTCAGCACACAGAGGTTGCCGTTAAAACCCTCAGGCTTAAACCTGAAGCACACAATATTCCCGTCGGGTTTAAGGGCAGGTTCAAAATCGCTTTGCAGGCTGAGCAGGTTAAAAAACTCCTGCCCGAGATCATAAGCGCTTTCAACATAATCGCTGAAGAGTTGATCTCCGTATAGTTTGATCATTGCATAAACTTTAACTCCCAGCATCTTTTTTGTGCATTCCAGGGTACGCCCGGCACTGTCGTACCAGGGCTTCTGAGCCCCTGAAGCCAGGAGGTAAGCGGCCTTCTGTGCAAATGTTTCGTAGGAATGCGCTCCGTTTTTAAAAAGCACTGCAGTAGTCAGGGCCGGCGCCAGCATCATTTTATGGAAATCGATCACCACCGAATCTGCCTTTTCAATTCCTTTGGTGAGATGGCTGTATTTATTTGTAAGGGCTGCAGCCCCGCCATGCGCGCCATCCACATGAAACCAGAGATTGTTTTCCTGCGCAAAATCAGCCATCTCATTGAGAGGATCGTATGAACCCGTTGATGTTGAACAAGCGTTTCCAACCAATGCAATCACCTGGAGTCCGCGGGCTTTGGCATCATGTAATGCTTCTTTCAGTTTGCCGGCATCAAGCTGCATTCTGTCATTTACCGGCACCTTCACTACACCCTTTTCACCCCAACCCATGATGCGGGCAGCCCGTGCCATACTGTAATGGGCTTCGTCAGATACCATAATTGCCAGCGGTGCATGATCTTGATTACCTTCTTCCCAGATGTTATGCCCGCACACAGCCTGACGGGCAGCGAGCAGGGCTGTAAGGTTTCCAGCCGAACCTCCGGAGGTTAGCACCCCATCAGCGGCGTCAGGCATTCCCAGGCGCTGTGCCAGCCATTGCAGTACAACCCGCTCGATGGCCGTGGCAGCCGGACCCATCTCGTAAATCGCCATTCCGTTATTCAGCAAGGCTTCCAGCAGCTCAGTCAATGCTGAAAGCGGCGCCGGAGGCACCACCTGATGCCCCATGTAACGGGGATGGTGAATATGATTGGATTGCGCAATGAGGGTTGAGTAAAAGGACTGAAGTTCAAACCCGGGATTCAGCAGGTCATTCTTCCAGAATCCTGCCATCGTTTCCGGATCAGAAGGTGGTAATACCGGCATCTGAGCTTTTTGCCGGCAGCTTTCGAGATAAGAGGTGAGCAGATCAACGAGCTTATGGCCTTCACGGCGAAAATCTTCAGGATCAAAGGCTTTTTCGAGTAATGGTTTCATTGCAGGAGGTTTGGGTGGTAAAATTAAATATTTTCTCTCCCCACCCGGCCTGGAATGCAAAATCACCCTTCGTTGCCAATCTTTCTGGCCCGAAGGCCTTTGTCAATGTTAATCCCCATGGATAATCCCGCTTCCACCAGCAGATTCCAACCGGCAAGAAGCTGAATATAACCTTGAAATTTCTTCAAATCCGGCACCAGGATGGTGGGGAAAGAAGTCTGCCGGCTGCTGATGGCAAATACCTGCAGGCCCGCGCCATGACTGATCACCTTCCTGATTTTCTCTTCTTCACTTTGCCAGGGGTCAACCAGGATCACTATTTCACCGGCATCCATTACTTCTTCAATCCCATGTAAAAGAAAGGTCCCCCCGAGATACATTGACTTTTTACGGGTAATCTCGTTCGCCTTTAAAGCCAGTTCTTCGGCTACTCCATTGTTTCGCCCTGCAAAATAGACCTTTGAAGCCCCGGCATAAACCTTTATTATATCTGTTTCAATATCAGCAGTCAATGTGTATTCCAGTGCATTTGCGAGTCTCCGGGTGGTTTCTTTAAAATCATCGTTCAATGCAGAAAAATCACCGGCATAGAAACTTGTTAAAACCTGCAGTGTCAGGGCCTGTTCCACCACGCTTTTTGTTGCAGCAACAGCCTTCTCGGGTCCGCAATTCAGAACGCATGCCCTGGAAATTCCTGTTACCGGCGAGTCCGCATAAGCAGTGACGGAATAAAGTGCATCATGTTTTTCATGACGCAGTTTCCCGAACAGATTGAGCAGTTCACGGGTACGGCCCGAGTTGCTCAACCCCAAAACAGCAAAATCACCAAGATTATATTCCATTGCCTGAAGACAGCCTTCGGTGATGATTGTTTTATTTGCAGAATTTTTCAGCAGGTTGCTGATGGCATTCATGGCCGGAAAAATCCGGCTGCTCCCCTCCCCGGCCAGCATCAGTTTATCCTTCGAGGATAATTCTTCAGCCAGTGGAATTAATCTGCCCGGATCAAAATTTCTGACAATGCCGATGGTTTCAGACATCTCACGGCATAAGCTGAAACGCTGGTATCTTTCCTCAGTGGTTTTCATTGCTGTTTTAATTATAGTTGCCGTTCATATCCCGGAATCGTTGTACAGGCAGGCCGCCCCGAGCACGCCGGCATATTCAAGCTCCGAAACATGAATACTCAGGTTTTTCAGTGTATTTCTGAAGGCAAATGTTTGCAGTGATTGCAGCATACTCTCCTTAAAGAACGGATATGCCTGCGAAAGTGAACCTCCCAGAACAATGGATTGGGGATCGGCCGTGTAAAGCACAAGTTTAATCAATTCGGCCAGGTGCTTTCCGTAAGTGTTCCAGATTCTCAATGCTTCCGGATTGCCCGCTCCGGCCAGTCTGGATATTTCAACAGCACTGTTACCATAGAGTAGTTCGAAATTCCCTCCTCCGCAATAATACTCATAATCGTGCTCCAGGTAGGAAACCATCCCAAATTCGCCGGCTCCGCAATTATGGCCAGGAACGAGTTTGTTATTCATGATAAGGCCGGCCCCTACCCCTGTTCCCAGAATAAGTCCGGTAAGATTACTCACGTTTTTACCCGAACCAAAGTATTTTTCACCGAGTACAAAACAATTTGCATCGTTGTTGATCAGAACGGGAATTCCGAATTGTTTTTCCAGAATGTCTTTCAGTGGCACTTCCTTCCAGGACGGGATGTTGACAGTATCATAAACTATCCCTGTTTTGACATCCACCACAGAGGGCACTCCAACACCTATTGAAATTATTCCCGGCGACATGGCCATAGATATCAGTTTAATAACCTGATTTATGGTCCCCTGTTCGTCAAACTGATCGCCAATGGGTTCGCGGTAAATGCTCAGAACGCTTCCGTTTTCAATTACTCCGGCCCTTAGATTGGTTCCGCCGATATCGAAACCCAGCATTTTGCTTTTTGTCATAAAAGAACATATTTCGGGCAATCTCCTTTGCTTACAAGGTACAGCAAACAAACAAGCATTGCATTGATTAACTGTTATTTAGAGTATTTCTCCGGATTAAAAACCGGGCAATCCCTAACCGGAGAGACACAAGAGAAGGTTTATTTTTTGTGGTCCGGCTTGCTTTTAGTTTCCGGGATGAAAAGCATAGCCCCGGTGACCGGTTTTTCTCTGAACGTAAGTCCCGAAATCCCGGCTTCAAGGGTTTGGCCCATATAGTCATCAAAGTATAAAAGTTTGAACTGATGCAGGCCTTTTTCCAGTGCAACAGCCCCTTCTTTTCGCCTTGCACTGTGCGAACCGTCATTATCAACCACCAATTTCCCTCCTATATAAAGTCTGGATCCATCGTCGGAATAAGTAGAGAAGCGATAGAGCCCTTTTTCCGGAATTTCAATCCAGGCGTTGAATTCAAAACCGAAATGATCCTCTGCTTGCCGGGGTTCCAGCGTTATTTCCCTGACAAGGCCATTTTTAACGGGCTCAGAACCTGTAAAATCATCAGTGGATTTGAATTCCCCCTCAAAATAACTGAATGAGATGCCAGGTTTCATGTCTGAAAGTTGCTCAGCTTTCAGAAAATCGTAGGCTGATTCATCGTAAGTACCTCCGAAAGGAAAATTATAGGGAAAGCTAACTCCGGAATTTGTCCTGATCCAGGTATTAAAACTGTGAGCTCCTTCGCTAATTTCAACCACCCGGGCCCCGCGTTCAAACTTGCCATAAGCATTTACTCCGGTAACCTGTCCGTACGCCAACGCCAGACTGTGATACAAGGCTATGTAATTGTTTTCATGGTCGTGACCGGTAAAAGTGCCCATTACATCACCCATCTCAATCATGGAAGTAATCAAACCCGAGTTTAACAATGGGGAAGCAACTCCCTCGTTTTTTTCTCCAAGGCTTGATTTTGAGTCATATACCTCTTTGTACTCAGGAGTTGGAATATGAAAATAAGCCAGTGCAGGCAATGGATTACCACCGTTGACTTCGGTAAACTTCCGGCTTTGTTTTCTGTACCACTCAATCTGATCAAACTTGACCCAGTCGTAACTACCCAACTTTTTATCCTCAGGATAACTATGTGAATCAATGCAATAGATCAGCGCCGAGGTTTTATCGGAATCTGAAGCTTTTATTTCCAGTATATAGTTGCCGGTGCCGGAAATTTCTTCGGGCCCTTTTTGAGCGATAAAACCCTTTTTGGGTTCGAGTAAATCAAAAATCTCTGACCGGGACAACCCGGGTTCATCGTCGTGATTGCCCAGTGTCACAGCCCATGGAATACCCGACTCCGACATTATAGCCGCAATGGCATCCCATCCCTTTGCAGCCGGAGAATAGGTTACGATGTCTCCGGTCAAGATTATAAGATCGGGTTTTTCAGCGGCAAGTACATGCTTAATTACCGATGCTGTTTCAGCACAATTGGGTTGAGTATTGTCCCAATGTACATCAGTAAACTGAACGATTTTAAATGGTTCACCATGACGGAATCTTAGAACTGCTGAATTCTGGGCAGCAGAAAAACCGCACCACAGCAACAAAAGCAGCGACATTGGCCACCTGGTCCTGAAATGAATAAAAGAGGGTATACTCATAGTATCTTTGAATAAAGTTATTTTACCAGAAAAATTCCGGCTCCCTTGTTCCACCTGCCGGAGGTTTCCCAGGGACGCCAGTTCAACTTTGTATGATCAATACCAGACGGGTCATCCACATCGGTGTATATCAGGTTCAGCCTGAAATAACCCGTTTTAACCTGGCCGGCAGGAACAGACAGATTTACATACATTTCCTCACCATGCATTTCAGCAGATGACCTGAATTTGATTTTTCTTCCGGATGCGGAAACAACCCTGGCACTGCCTTCGCCCGCATTGAACTGAAACTGAAAAGCCTGCTGTGGTTTCGATGTGGTTTCCGGAGAAAAATAAACCAACAGTTTATCATGCGCCCTATGGTCAGACAACACCCACCGGTCATCGGTTATTTTAACGCTGATATGAATGTGCTTTTCATCGTGCGTTGTTTCAAGCGAGAATGAGGCATCATGATTCCCTTTCCAGTCCCAGTCTTCTTCAATTTCAAAAGGCACTTCAGTATCCGTGAAACTTACCTGAGGATCAACGGAATAATGGCAAATTCTGAGATAATCAGATAAAACAATCAATTCATGCGTAGTCATTAAAGCTGCTCCCGGCTGATAAAACTCAGCGGTTGAATTGAATGTAATTCCGTTTAAGCCGGCTAAATCAAACTTCTCCGGGGCTGAAAATTCCACCGGAATGAGTGAAGTTTCACCTGGCTGAATCAACGTATCAATCCGGACCGGATTAATTGAGATATTTTTTTCTGACATAAATGAGCCGCTGACATGTAAAGGGAATTCACCTTCATTCTTCAGCAACATTCTTGTGAAAACAGATGAAACCATTCTGTCCGTTGAATACACAACTTCAGCTTCAGCCCAACTGCCGCGGCGCAACACATCAACCTGTTTTATTGTTGACGGGTTCACCGCATCCACGGGCAATAGTCCTGCGAGATCGAGGTTTGCTATGCGCACTTCACTGCCCCGCACTGAGATTTGCATAAGATTATGATACTCTCCCAGTTTGTGCCCGCGTATTCCCGGTCCTCCGGTGGCAAGTCCGGCGAGCATAATATGTGGCTGTCCATTGAATTTTTCATAAACATACCGGTGCTCATGTCCGCAAAACCAGTAAGCATTGTAATTCATCAGCAAACGGCTGAACTCGACGAAATGATCATTGTCAGCCATTTCCTTTGCCGGATAATGCATAAAAATAAACACCGGAGCACCTGCATTATGATTTTCAAGCCTGCTCTTAAAATATTCAAGCTGTCCGGCATCAAAACCTTTGTTGGCTATTCCTGCAGGATTGATTACAAAAAATAAAGAACTGCCAACCTTAAAACTATACCAAAGGCTTCCAAACCTGCGATTCCAGATATCCTCAAGCATTGGATTGGTGATGTCATGATTTCCGGCTGTAAAAAAGAAGGGCATTTCAAGATTTCCGATCACTTTCAGAAAATCATCCCACTGTCTCTCGGCCCGCAGGCTGTCGGTAGTGTAACCGTCAATCAGATCACCAACCGTAATAACAAAATCGGGAGAAAGTTCATTAATTCTATGCACCGCTTCTGCCAGAACTCCGGGTTCTTCTCCTCCGGTAATATCTCCGGCAACAATAAACCTGTAATTATCTCCTGAAATCTCAGGCGCTGACGTCCATGGATTTGCCCCTGAAACCTGCCTTTGATGAATAAACTGACTGTTTCCGTTTATGGAAAAAATCAGTAATTGAATGAAAAAGATATATTTCAGGTGCATTGATGCTGCTTATCTTGCAAAATAATACTCTGGCGAAATTTCCGTTTCGGGTTTTCCCGGAAATGACCACAAAAGCCTGATTTCCTGTTCCTCGTAGTCGTCGAAATACCGGACTGTGATCGGGTGAAATCCTTTTTTCAACTGAATCTTTCCTTCCACGCGCTTGAGGCTGTGTGAACCATCATTGTCAAGTAATTCAACATTTGAAATGCTGAAGGTTGCCCCGTCGTCACTTTCCAGCGCAAAGGTGTACAGCCCGGAAACAGGGGCGTACAGATAACCGGTAAAAATTATTCCAAAGTGGTCATCAGCTTTGGCAAGTTTAATATCTAAAGATTCTGATATTCCTTCAGATATTTTTTTCCCTTTGACCGGTATCTCAACCACTGAAAGAATTTCACCTTCATAATACTGATAATTCAGTCCCCTTTCCTTGGCTTTGATTCCTGATGGTTCATGCAACTGATTGATAATTACCTGCCTGCGGAATAACCTGCTGGGTTTCATTCCCTCCTTAAATGCCCTCAGGGTGAGGGTTGCGGACTGATTCAGTCGAAGTGGTTGTTGCCAGCGCTGAGCATTCTGATCCGGCACACTGCCATCGGTTGTGTACCTGATTTCGGCTCCCTGGGTGAGGCATTCAGCAAAAATGGCCTGATCCTTATCGATAAGGGTAAGATTTTGCCCGACTACAGGCATGTGAACTTCTTCTTTTTCTGCCAGAATATACATAAGCGGTATTTCCAGGTGACGATCAGAAGCCACCCATGTATTTTTAACCTTGTAAACCAGTTCGGCATCCGACAATAAGTCGCTTAGCTGAACAGTTCTTCCCGCGGGAAAGACATACCGTCTGTGGCCTGGCCCGTAAAGTACCCAGGTGATGTCACTTAGATTGGTAACATTGCACGAGAAGTTGTAGTCATCCAGAATCAAATTGGTTACACGAAGCGACTCCTTGATCAACTGACTGATGTACAATCCGTTACCAACCAGCATATTATTGGCCAATCCCAGGGTTCTGCCGGCAAACATCGCTTCCTTTATTGCTTCTTCTGAGTTTTCCTTTGCGAAAACAAGGGTCAGGTTTCGTATGGTCTGGTCAACCGGAAAGGAAGCATAAATGGGGGAATGAATATCTGTGTTACTGAAAGGTGAAATCTGATATTGAGCGCAATAGTCAAGCACAACAGGATAAAACTCATTTCCGTTGATGGCTTCCATGGCCCTGATGTTCTTTTTTTCGAGATGCCTGATTTGAAACGCATCAAGTCTGCTGTCCTTATCTGGCCATCCGGGGTGGTTGTAAATAACAAAAGCACCTTCCTTTCCGGCATAATCCAGCGCTTCATCCGGGGTAATATCAGGGCGGGCGTAGTAGTTGGCATCTTTTAAAAACAAAATATTCAAGTGCCCTACCGGCTCACTTTTAGTGTATTCAATACCAGGAATAAGGGTGATACCCCGCCTTTTGGCAACTGATTCTGCCATTTTAAAGGAAGTATTGTAATCGGAGGTAAGATAGGATGGCTGCCTGGTGGTGTGGTCGGTGATGGCAATCACATCGAGTCCTTCCCGCCAGGCCTCATGAATGCGCTCCGAAGGCATAACAATCCCATCTGAGAAAATGGTGTGGGAGTGAAAATCACCTTTCAGCGTTTTATAACCTGGTATGTCCGGAATCTTTATCTCACGTCGGGAATCTACCTTCTGAAAGCCTTCAATCCATTCAAACTGAATGTCGCGCTCCTGAGCTTGTAAAGCAACGGCAGTAAAAAAAGCAAATAGTAATATAAAGGTTTTTCTCATGCTATTTTAATTTGAGGAGTCCTGCGATTTTGTTGAAGATGTCGGTGTTTTCATAGATTCCGGCAAACTCCTCCGCTCCGGGTCCCCAGGCATACACCGGCACATGAATGCCCGAGTGACTTCCGGTAGAATAATGCCCTTTTACTTCACCTTTGCTGATGTCACCTCCCAGCAGGGTAAGTCCTCCGGTTTCGTGGTCGGCCAGCACAATCACCAGCGTTTCTCCATCCTTTTCGGCCCATTGCAGCACTCTGCCTATGGTCTGATCAAAATCAGCCATCTCATTGATGAGGGCGGGAATATCATGCCAGTGTCCGCAATCATCAATACGCGACCCTTCGAACATGGCAAAAAATCCTTTTTCGCTTCCGGAAAGCAGACTCAGCGCATGCAGGGTGGCATCTTTAAAAACCTCTCCCCTTTCGGGATACAATGGCAACTGACCATCATCAAGCACAGAGAAAACCTTCCCTGTTTCTATTTTGGCGGTCTCTTCCCAGGTGAAACACACCTGATAACCTTTGGCCTCCATTTCCTTAAAAAGGTTACGACCGTCTTTCCTTTTATAAAACTGATTGCGTCCTCCGCCAAAAATATAGTCTACATTGCAGTTGAGATAATCGGCGGCAATTTCCTCCTCGTTATCCCGGTCTTTGTTGCTTGCGCAGAAGGCCGAAGGCGTAGCATCTGAAAGATTGCAGGTAACAACCACAGCGGTTGACAATCCCTTTTCCGATGCCAGATCGGTGAGCGAAGGAATGGAATTGCCCGCAGTATCCACCCCCACCGAATGGTAATTGGTTTTTTTTCCGGTTGCCAGGGCCGTGCCGGCTGCTCCTGAATCGGTGATCAGCTTATTGGCAGCATAAGTCCTTTTAAGCCCGATAACAGGGAAGTTATCTATGTTCAAATTTCCGTGATTGGCAACCCAGGCAGTTGAAACCTGAGTCAAACCCATACCATCGCCAATCATAAGTATCACATTCTTAACAACTTTTCCCGCAGGAGTAGTTACCTTTACCGTTTCGTAAGGTTGCTGCTTAACATAAGCCAGTTTATCGCCGCTTTCTTCCGTTTTTTCGTATTGTGCAAAAACAGCAGGACTTATAAATAACCAGGCAATAGCCAGGGCAAAGACAAACAGAAAATATTTTTTCTTCATTGTGAGATCAATTTTATCTTGTTGTTGAACTTAAGGAGACCAAACAGTTTGTTATTAATTTGACAATCTGGTTTTCCGAAAATTATTTATTGAAGAACCAGTTTTGCAAAGACAGGATTATGGTCAGACAGGTAGACCGAGTCTTTCTGTTCTGAAATTGATGCATAAGATTCGACCTTTATGGGTTGACTGACAAACATATAATCAATTTTTACACGATCCTTTAAAGGAACACGGCCGAAGTCATGAAATGTCCATGACGGGCCATAGTTGATTCCGGAAATATTACCGGCTTCAACCAGCAGATCACCCGAAAGCAGGGTGTTCACGGCTTCAGAACCGGGGATTACATTAAAATCTCCGGTAAGAACTACCGGAATTCCCTTGACATTTTCCCGGATATGAGCCAGCAGCATGATGGCACTCTCCTGCTGAGCGGTTTCTCCCACATGATCAAAGTGTGTATTGTAGAAAGCAAAGGATTTACCGCTCGGTTTATCTTTGAAAACCGCCCAGGTTACAATGCGCTCGCAGGCAGCATCCCAACCTTTTGATCCGGGAATTTCAGGTGTTTCACTGAGCCAGAAATGACCACTTTCAAGCACCGAAAACCTGCCGGAATTATAAAAGATGGGTGCAAATTCTCCATCTTCCTTGCCATCCAGGCGACCAACACCGATGTAAGAAAACCCGGGCAATGCGTTATCCAGGTCATCTAATTGATTTTTAAGCACTTCCTGGGCACCGATAATATCAGCCCCGTAAAAACGAATCATTTCTGAAGCAAAATCCCTGCGGTATTTCCAGTTATTGAGCGAATCGTCCGGGTTATCGTATCTGATGTTGAAACTCAGCACATTGATCCTGACCAGCTCATTGTTTTTACAACTGTAAACAAGTGGCAGCGCTAATATTACCAGAAAGAGTATCTTCTTCATTGAGAAACAATTTTAACTAATTCAGAAACAGGTCTTTTGCGGCAATTAACTCCATCGCATAACTGCCGGGCTTTTTCCAGCCCCATTCCAGGGAGTTGCCTTCGTAATCTTCAAAATACCGCAGTATGAAGCTGTGATAACCTTTGCTGAGGGCAATCTTTCCGGTTGCCCGGATGGCTCCGTGTGATCCGTCGTTATCCACCACCACTTCGGATCCAATCATCAGCACACTGCCATCGTCTGATTCGGTATAGAAATCGTAAATTCCATCAGCAGGAATAAAAAGGTATCCTGTAAATTCAAAGCCAAAGGAATCTTCAACCTCAGCTCCGTCAATAGATGGTTCGGGAAGGATTCCACTTTTCAGAGCGGTGGCTCCCAGCATGTCATCTGTACGTTTAAACTTTCCTTCAAAGTATTTGAAACGCACCCCGTTTTCAGTGGCCGATTTCTTTTCGGGCAGGCGCATCAGCGCTTTGGTAGCTTTTACATTAAACTCAGGGCCGGGAGCATAGCCTTCCCTGAAAGCCCTCGCCCTCACCTGCGCAGATTGAGTCAGTTTAACAGGATTGGCATACAACGTTGAATTTTGCATGGGCTCCGAGCCATCCAGCGTAAATCTGATCTCCGAACCGGGGGTGATACAGCCCAGTTCGAGCATGGTTTCATCAATAAACAAGTGCAGATCGTTGGGGCAATAAACTGTTGAAACCATATTATTTGCCGTAAGCGAATAAGGCGCATCAGCATCGGTTACTCCACGTGTTTTAACAGGTTTGCCGGTAAGGGTAAATTCCAGCACTCCGCCCTGCATCAGCATTTCATGAGTGATAAAATTGGCAGTAATTTCAGTGCCGTTAAAGGTAACCTTGCTGATATAAGCGTTCTTTTGAGGATCATTCGCCTTGATTTCCAATGTCTTGCCATTATGAAGTTTCATACTGGCCTTCTCAAACAGGGGTGAAGATAGGGCATACTCACCGCTTCCGGGGCAAACCGGATAAATCCCAAGACTGCTCATAATGTACCAGGCCGACATCTGTCCACAATCTTCATTACCCGGAATACCTTCAGGGGCGGCCTGATACAATTCTTTAAGGATGTATCTCACCCTTTCCTGGGTTTTCCATGGCTCGCCGGAATAATTATAGAGAAAAGCCACATGATGGCTCGGTTCATTGCCATGTGCATATTGCCCGATAAGTCCGGTAATATCAGGTATTTCGGCAATAAACTTTGTGTTCTCGCTGAATAACTGGTCGAGGGCAGCATTAAACTGCTCATATCCGCCCAATAGCTGGGTAAATCCATGAACATCATGCGGTACATAAAAACGGTATTGCCAGGCTGTGGCTTCGGTATAATCGCGGCTCACCACCACTGGACTGAAAGGAGTAACCCAGTTTCCATCGGAGCGCTTCCCTCTGAAAAAGCCAGTATTTCCATCGAAAGCATTCAGATAATTATATGCCCGGCGGGTATATTCCTTATGTATGTCCTCCTTACCCAACTCTTTGGCCATCATTGCAATACACCAATCATCATAGGCATACTCAAGCAGACATGAAACCGATTCCTTTTCCATATTTGCAGGAATCCATCCCTGCGTAAGGTAGTGGCTTCCTCCCTTTCTGGGCTTTTGTGAAGAAACAACCATCGCATTCAGCGCCTTTTCTCCGTCGAAATCCCTGATTCCCTTTTGCCAGGCATCCCAGATTGCAGAAACCGAGTGATAACCAATCATGGTTCCTGTTTCGCCGGAAGCCAAAGGCCAGATCGGTAATTCTCCGGTGGTTTCGTACATTTCAAGCATGGAATGGACGATATCGGTTGTCAAATTGCTGTTAACCAATGTCATCAGCGGATGCCAGGTCCGGTAAGTATCCCACAGCGAAAGCGTTGAGTACATATTCCGGCCTTCCGGCAGTCGCTTTATCTGCATATCGTGCGTGCGAAAATCTCCGTTGACATCGCTCACAAGATTGGGCACCACCATGGTGTGATACATGGCTGTGTAAAAGATCTCCTTGTCAGATTCGGATCTGCCATCTACCTGAATTGATGACAATGCTTCATCCCAAAGGGATTCAGCTTTTTTTCTGTATTTTTCAAAGCCGAAATCAGGGGCTTCGGCTTCAAGATTCAGCCTTGCATTGTCAATACTTACCAGCGATGTGCCGACATTCACGTCAATTTTTTCGCCTTTTCCGGTTTCGAAGCCAATGATGGCCTGAATATTTTTACCGCTGATGTTGATGGAGTCCTGAATCTCAATACCCGACGAAACCAACCTTACATTGCCAAATGGCTTTGAAAACCTGGCAACAAAGTATATGTGCTGATTGGGGGTCCATCCGCTGGTGAGCCTGGCCCCGGCAATCTCAGTATCACTCACCACCTTAAGATCCAGATGGTCTATTCTTTCATTGTCAAGGCTGTGTGCCAGATCAATAATAATCTTTGATCCGGCCGACTCAGGGAAAGTATACTGATGAATTCCAACCCTTGGCGTAGCAGTTAAAGAAGCTTTGATACCGGTTTCAGGGAAACTTACTTCGTAAAATCCGGGAGATGCTTTCTCATTATCGTGTGAAAACGGAAGCATATCGTAAATATAGCCTTCCGGTTTCAGGGCCACATCCTTTATGGTAGGATGAAACAGTATGTCGCCCAGGTCAATACATCCCGTTCCACTCAGATGGGTATGTGAAAACCCGTACATGCTGCTGTCGCTGTAGTGATATCCTGAACAGGCATCCCAGTTTCCGCGCCTGGTATCGGGGCTCAACTGCACTGCACCGAATGGAGTGGTTGCTCCGGGATAGGTATGTCCATGAAAGCCGGTTCCTATAAACGGATTGACGTAATCGGCAGGTTTTTGCCTGCTTCTGGAGCAGGAAGTAAAAAGAATTACTGTTAATGTGAGTAAAACAAGAATTTTTTTCATGTCAGCAGGTTTTTACAGAATCTCTTTTAGAATTTCAGGATGATTTTGGTGTACTTTGACAATCAGTTCACCAAACAAGGTATTTGCCCATGCAAACCATGACCTGGTGAAATTCTTCGGGTCATCTTTGTGAAATGATTCATGCATAAATCCGGTATCGGCATGGGTGCGTTTCAGCCAGCCCAGGCACTGCCTGATTTCCTGTTTGTCAGTGGAAGTCATGGCCCGCATAATGATACTCATGGGCCAGATCATATGTTCACCAACATGCGGGCCGCCAATGCCTTCGGCATATTTCCCCCTGCTGAACCAGGGATTATGTTCGCTGAGTAAAAGCTTGCGGGTCTGCTGATAAAGGGGATCATCATTCTTCAGTGCACCGAGGTATGGCAGCGAAAGCAGACTGGGAACATTGGCATCGTCCATCAGGTGATAATTCCCGAAACCATCCACCTCAAAAGGAATAAATTCACCGAGTTTATGATGCCTGACTATGGCAAACTCTTTAAGTGCCGCTTCCACTTCATCGGCCAGGGCATTGCATTCAGCAGCAAACGGAGCATTTCCATGGATATTTACTGATATCTCGGCCAACTGCCTGAGCGAAACCAGGGCAAAATAGTTGGAAGGAATCAGAAAAAGAAAAATGGTGGCATCGTCCGATGGCCTGAAGGTTGAACATATCAACCCGTTCGGCTTCACCGGATTCCCATAACCCTGACCGGGCACAGTATCGGTTGCGCGTTCGGTCACCCGCATAAAACTGTAAGGACCTTTGCCATCTTTGCGCTGCTGCTCTTTAAAGGTTTGCACGATCAGTTTTGCCGCTTTCTGCCATTTTTCACCAAAAGGCGAGGCATCACCGGTTTCTTTCCAGTAATGATAGGATAACCTCACCGGGTAACAAAGTGAATCAATCTCCCATTTGCGTTCGTGCAATTCCTTTTTCATCTCGGTGAGGTCAGTTTCCCAATAACTTCCTTCAGCACCATGATTAAAGGCATTGGCATAAGGATCAAGAATGATGCAACCGGCCTGGCGGTTGATCAGCCCTTTGAATAATTCCTTAAGCGCTTCATCTTTGTTCACCAGATGCAGGTAAGGCCATACCTGGGCGGTTGAATCGCGCAGCCACATGGCATTAATATCACCGGTGATGATAAAAGTGTCGGGCTCTTCCCCTTTTAATGAAAACCTTACTGTTGTATCCAGGGTGTTCGGGTAGCAGTTTTCAAACAACCAGGCAATCTCCGGGTCAGCAATTTCTTTCTTTATCAAAGCAAGCTCTTCTTCAACTGCCTTACTGATGTATGTGCGTTTTTCCCTTGCGGGCCTCATTCCGACAAAACCCTGATTTGCAAATACATTCAGAGGGGTACCCGCCAATCCGATGTAACTCAGGCCCAAAGCCGATGTAAGCACAAAATCCCTTCTTTTCATGGCTTAAAAGTTTTGATTGGTACCGGGAACAATTTTCATGGAATCTTTGCCTCCCTTCCACGAATAGTTCAAGGTAAGCTCTGTATCCGACTGAATTTCAATGAGCGGTTTATGGCCTGCATTTTTTCTGGCGTTGCACTTCAGATTGAGCAGGTTATCTTTTCCAAAAGGATATCTGTCAATTCCATGGGCGTCGGTCAGATGCACATCCCAGTTCAATGTTTTGCTGGTTACCGCTACTTTGATACCAAAAATGCCTTCAAAAAGCACAGAAACAGGTACCAGGCCTGTCCAGCCCACAAAATCGGGGCGGGCTAAGAATCCCTGGTCCGGAGTTTCGGGAGAATAATATTCCCAGAATGTACCGGTTTTGCGGAAAACCTCAGCCACCTGTTTGTAGTGCCTGCCGGCGATGTCAAAAGCAACATCATGATATCCTTTGGACCGGAGTCCGCTGATGATCATATAATTGGTGGGCGCCCAAACCCCGCCTTGCCAGTACCTGCCATCGGACTGATATTTTTCATGATTTGCCGGCATGGATGCCACAGGATGAGGCCGGCTGAAGGTATCTTTGTTAACCAGATGCTTTACAAAAGAATCCAGTTCCTGCTTCTCCAGAATATCCGTCCACAACGCCCAGAAAGCACCTATACCCATGAAGTTGCCACGGCTGCCATCGGCATATTTATCATAGAAAAAGGATGTTTTGGGATCCCACAATTTTTCTTTGATGAATTTTTTCAGGAACTTGGTTTCGTCCTCAATGTCTTCAATCTCTTGCCAGCGCTCTGTATAAAAACCAAAGTCAACCAGAATTTTCCCGATAAACAGCTGCTGCAGGCAGGTATCGAGCCAGGTCATATGCCCGTGAGAGAAAATAGGGCTGTAGTTTTTATGCACCCTGGGCTGGTTATCCATACCAGTGCCCCATCCACTCGACCAGTACGAGCCATCCTGCCACGTCCGGTTCAGGCGTAACCATTGGTAATAGGCAACTAAAACCGGAAATATTTTATGAATTCTGTCGAGGTCGCCAAAATGATGATAATACTCAATTTCGCTCCAGGGAATAATGTTGGGTCCTGTGCTTGTAGGATCGTAACGATGGAAACAATCTTCACCCGAATCGCCCCATATTTCCCTGCAAATGAATCCATCCGGGTGCTGTTTGGCATAGAAATTATCCAGAGTTTTCTGAAACGGGTATGCCCGGCTTCCATATCGTGCGAACATGGTAATAAAGGCCGAGTCCCACATGAAAATGTTGCCGTTGTAAGCTGTGTCGAGGTACGAACTGATAAAACCGGACGCCGGTGCTGGATCTTTAATATTCCGGAATGCGATTTCCCATGCTTTCCAATACATTTCAGCAGCTGCAGGATTCCCTTCCCAGAAAGGCACGGGCAGAATTTCGCGCGCCATATCGAACCCGGGAGATGGAGTTATGGATGGACGCGCATTGCGGAATTCGTTTTCGGTTACAAATACGTTCTTAACATAGGTATTCTTGAACCGGGCATTGCTGTCGGCAGGTGCTTGCGCATCTGAACTGCTCCCGGCTGATAAACCGGCTGCCTTCATGGCAATGGAGGGAGCCCCCGCCGAGGCTGCCAGCAAGGCAGCGTTCCTTAAAAAATTCCTTCTTGAGGTCATGATCACAAAATTTGTTTTTGCTTATGAAAATACGGGTTTTCACCGTATCTGTCATTTTTTGAAACAAAAAGCAGCAAATTGTGCCGGTTTATCGGTATTAATAAAATCGATGCCCAAATCCATAAATTGCGCCCAGGCGTTTTCAGTATCCGGTGCGCCCCAGAATCTGACTTTCTTACCCAGTTGATGTGTTTCATCAACTATGCGCTGAAGTTTCCGGCGGTCGGCCAACGGCAGGGCACCCTCTCCGTTCCAGTTGCTGAAATCACTGAAAGACGCGCTAAGCAGTGAAATTCTTTCGAGTTGTTGCAGGCTGTAAGTTTCCCCGATATTTCCGTCAAACCTTATGAACTCCGGATATTTTTTAAAATCATCAGGAGCTGGCCTCGAACCGCTGATTACGATTTCCACCGCACCGGGATTTATGTCTCTGTCAAAAACCTGAGGATACGGCAGCAACACTTCAACCAGCAGATCCAGCGTTGGTACAACCGGGCTTTTAAGGTCGATCAGCAACTGGAATGAACCGTTATCTTCACTCCATGCTTTTCCGTGGTTTGCAGTATACAATTCAATGACCGGATTCAGATACAATGACCAAAGGGTAATCCCGGGAGTTACTTCCTCCCGGTCGTGCGCAACATATAAAACTGAATCCACCGCCCAGATATCTGCCTCAATCGAACCCAACCGGTTCTCCCACGCAGAGAAAAACGGCCTTTCCCGCTCATAATCGTTGTGCGAATGTCCGCGCAGGGTAAGCGATTGAGCATGCAGCCAATGACTTCCCTGCATCATGATTATGCCGGGTAATAACAGGATAAATATGTTCCTGATTTTCATAAAGGCGGGTTTAATAAGGTTTTAATAAATTCGTATGCTAAAACCGGAATGTTGGTCATTATCGGATTCATCAGGAAAAGTACGCTGAACCATATGCTTGTACCGGATAAGGTCAGAATCAACAATCATCCAACCTTATCCGCTTTCGCCATTTCTACAGGAAAAAGGCACTACATCCCGCAAAAACTGTGTACAAGCCACCACACGCAACCAACCAAAACGTGTTTATTCAATATATGCCTTCAAAAGCAGTATTATTCATCAATGGGTTGATTAATTGTGCATCAGAACGAATCGTTACTTCAATCCTGCAGCAGGAGATCATTTATTTGGCGTTAAAAATTGCCTGTATCTGTGCTTCTGTGAGTGCATAGTCGTAAAAGAAAATATCGCTGTATTTTGCACCCAGCCTCGGGCTGTAAGTCCCGGTTCCGTCCTGGTTGATTTTCACAGGGAGCCCTGTGTCAATGTTGCCGTTAACCATAACGGTAGAAACAGCCAGTTGTCCGTCAATCCATATCTCGGCATTCGCGGTGCGATTGAAAACAACGGTAACAAAATGCCAGTCAGCCCCTAAAATTGATTGTTCCTCTGCCGTGCGCAGGTCGGTTTTATTTCCATCGCCATCGCAGGCAACCGCCCTGATGCGGCCATTGAGCCATGCAATTACCCAACCTTTATTGTTTGAACTGTTCCAGTCCTGGGTTCCCATAATTGCAGGATCACTTTCATCATGGTCTGACTGAATCCAGAAACTGATGGAGAAGTTGCGGCTGGCACCAAAATTGAGTAATGAAGAGTTCTCGACTTCCAGATAAGAGATCTCATCAGGAATGGTTGTTGCATAAACACCATGAACTTCATCTTCGGCAAAACCAACAATGTTGTAATCTGTAGTTTTCAGCTCCACAACACTTCCATCAGATTTTTTGAAATTTACGATGGAAGGGATATCGCTGTTGGCATTGAAGGTGATGGACTTCATTGAAGGGTAATCAAATCCGTCTTTCCCGGCATCATTAAAATAGAAATGAAACTTAAGTGCTGCCCGCTGTCCGAACGGTATTTCGAGATCTGCAGCGGGATAACTGAATGAAGCAGTTGTGCCGTTAACATCAATGGTTGTCAGGGCGGTTTTGGTTGTTCCGTTTACCACTTCAATCCTTTCAATTTCGTAGCTTGATTCAATGCTGATCTGAACCATGTCACCATCGCGGTAAGCATCTTCGTAAACGTTGGTTAAAACCTCACCGGTTCTGGGGCTGGTATGCTTGAATTTAATATCAAGTCCGAGAAGGCGGCCATCTACCTTATTTTCCTCATCGGTACAACCCAAAAAGGCTATGGTAATGGCAATGAATAAAAAGGTGAATATTTTTCTCATTGTTCAGCGTTTTTAATGTTAAAAAAGTCTGGTAAGAGAGGGGTATTAAAACCATCAGGTATTAACCCCTCTCTTTTCCCTCCTCATATTAATAACCAAGGTTTTGTTTAAGATTCGTGCTCTTTGCAATTTCGCGGGCAGGAATCGGAAATACGTGGTGAATGGAAGGATTGAAATTACGGGCCGGCCATACTTCAATAACTTCGAGTGATTCAATACCGTTCCCGCCGAGGTTAACTTTATAACCGTGTAATGGCTGAGCATAAACTGCCTGAGCATCTCCCCAGCGAACCAGGTCAAGATGACGGAAGACCCCGAACTCCAATGCAAATTCGCACCTGCGTTCGTTTTTCAGGTCAGCCTTGGTTGCATTGGTTTTGGGCGTAAGTCCGGCACGAACTCTTACCTCATTGAGCGGACCATCGCCATTCTGGCCTGTCCAGATAAGGGCCTCTGCTTTCATAAGCAGTACATCGGAATACCTTACAAGCGGAATATTAAGATCAGTGGTTCCGTTGTCGCTGTTTGGATTGACCGTAGTTCCAACGGCGTCAGCCGGAGCGAAAGGGGCCAGATACTTACGGAAAGTAAGTGCTGACGGGCTTGAAACAGACGCAGGATTTACTGCCCATACTATTTCGTTTCCGACAAACTGAACGGTTTCACCCGGGGCAAGTATGGTTGCTGCTCGACGGGTGTCGCCTTCTTCAAATGCATTGTAAAGTTCCAGCGTCGGCTGGAAATATCCCCAGGTATTGTAAATTCCGAAACCGCCATTCTGGAAGAGCACCCCCGGAAGTTTTGAACCGTCGATTTCAGTGCTGGTAACACTCATGATATACTCAGGGCTCCAGTTCTGTTCAATGGTAAACACATCGGCATAGTTAGTAACGAGCGAATGCTTACCTGTATTGATAACACGGTCGGTATATTCAATTACTTTCTGATAATAGGAATTGTCGTATTGGGCGGCATAAAGGGCAGCGCGGGCCATTAATGACCAGGCAGCGGTTTTGTGCATCAGGCCCCAGTCATTCGATGGAATTTCATCAAAATAGGGCAATAATTCAGCCGCTTTATCCAGATCTTCAATGATCATATCGTAATTATCCAATACTGAGGGCGGCCTGGGAACGTCAATCTCATCAATACCTGTATTCTCAGTCACGATAGGGATACCACCGTTGGGACCATTGTCGCCGTACCAGGGAGCCAGCCACAGGTAAGCAAATGCGCGCATAAAATAGGCATGTCCAAGCACACTGTTGCGAACTTTTTCGGATAATTTGGTGGCCGTCGGAGCCGAACGGATCAACTGGTTTGCATAATTGATGGTTTGGTACATCTGGGGCCAGTTGTCGCGTACATCGCGGGATGCTGATCCATTATCAAGGAAATTTTTAATATTCTGGGCCTCAGCCTGTGTACGACCGGTAATCAGGTTATCGCTGCAGTTTTCGTACCACATGAAACCACGACCCATGGTTCCCTCACGATACTGCCAGTAGAAGAGTGAATAAACAGCCTGCATTGCCTGCTCGTCTGTCATGTTCGACAGCTGATTGGGCTGGCCGTAAGGCTCATATTCCAGAAACTTCTCGCATGATGAGAACATCAGTGCAATCAGAAGTGTTGATATAATTATTATGTTCTTTTTCATGATTTTCAGTTATTTAGAATGAAACATTGATGCCAAAACTGTACATCCTCGAGACAGGGAATCTGCCGCCGTCAACTCCAAGGTTGCCGACTTCGGGGTCAAATGCAGAGTAGTTGGTGAAAGTAACCAGATTCTCTCCGTTGAAATACAACCTGATGTTCGAGGTAGAAGCAAGGCCGGCTTTGGTTACCAGACTCTTTGGCAGGGTATAAGAGAAATTCAGATTTTTAAGCCTCAGGTAATCGGCTTTTTCAAGGAAGAAGTCAGAAACCTTTGAATAGTTGCCATTGGGATCTTCAACTACTGACAAGCGGGGAATCTCTGAATTTGGATCGTAATTGTATGAATCCAGAATATCTGTGCTCATGTTCCAGCCTTTCAGGCCTGAGTATGTCATGGCTTTAACACCATTGAATACCATTACGCCCTTAACTCCCTGGAAGAACATATTAAGGCTGAAGTTTCTCCAGTTGGCACCGACGTTAAAACCGTAGATGAAATCGGGCATGTCGTAAGCACCCATGTATATGCGGTCTTCATCATTGATCTTGCCATCATTGTTGGCATCAAGGAATTTGAGGTCACCGGGTTTGGCATTGGGTTGAATAAGTGATGTCGTGTTGGTTTCGGGATCGGTCCAGGTGTAGGCATTAATCTCATCCTGACTCCTGAAAATTCCAACTGCATCAATCAGGTAATAGGAATGCCATGGCTGACCTGCTGTCGACTGCAATGGTTTCATGGAGTTAACATCATTGGTGTGGGCGATAAATTCGGTTTCACCAATGCTGATCACTTCGTTTTTAACAAATCCGATGTTTCCGTTGAAGTTAAGATTTACATCCCCTACTTTTTCATTGTAGTTAAGCGTAAATTCCCATCCGCGGTTTTCAACTTCTCCGATATTGAATTCAGGCGGGGAGGCAACACCGGCAACAGAAGAGATAGGCATTTCTTCTATAAGATCTTTGGTGTGCTTGAAGAAATAATCAGCAGTAAGCATCAGCCTGTTTTGCAGGAAACCAACATCAATACCAATATTGGTTTGCTCGGTACGTTCCCATTTCAGGTCAGGATTCGGGATAGTAGGCTGGAAAATACCATACCCCTGATTTTCACCGTCAGGGCCAAGGAATAAAGGCCAGCTGGTTACCTGATAAGGCGGGGCATATATGAATCTTCTTACTGAGTTGATATTACCTACCTGACCCCAGCTGATACGAAGTTTGGCGAAACTAACAGCCGTCACCTGTTTCATAAATGATTCTGACGACAACTTCCAGGATGCCGAAACTGCCGGGAAAATATCTGAGTTATTATCCGGACTGAGTTTTGATGAAGCATCCCTGCGGAGACTACCGGTAATAAAATAGCGGTCATCGTATGAATAGGAAGCACGTCCGAGGACTGAAACGTAAGCCTCATCCCAGATTTCTTCGATCGGTTTAACTGTCCAGTCGGTACCATTCAGGAAAATTGCCTGATATTCGTCTTCGAATGCAAATCCCCTCACCTGGTTGCTGTTGTATCTGTAATTCTTCTGATTCATGGTAAACCCGGCCAGTGCGGAGAAATAATGTTTTTCATTCACGATTTTGGAATACGAAAGAATATTGTCCCAGTTCCATCCCCGGTAAAGTGAATTGGAAATGGTGCGGTAGTTCTGGTCAATGGTCCGGCCAGGCTCAAGGAAACGCTGCTGGAACGATTCATTGCGAAGGCTGTTCAGTTCAATGGAGAAATCCGACTTCAGGCTGAGTCCGTCAATGGGTTTGATCTCGAGTGAAGTGTTGGAGAAAATCCTGTTGGCAGGATTGTTTTGTCTTACTTTTTCAAGCATAGCCACCGGATTGCGGAGGTCGGCCTCCACACTGTATCCTTCGGCAAGCGCCCAGCGGGGAACAGTACCACCATAAAGTTTATTTCCATCGGCATCATATTCGTAAACGGTGGAGAATCTCGGATATGCCATTGCTCCGAAAATAGTCCCGGTGTGTCCGTCCCCGATACCGCTTTTTCCGTTTGAATAATCATAAACAAGGTTCTGGCGGAGTGTGGTCCATTTATTGACGGCCATCTCAACCCCCATACGGGTAGTAAGTTTCTTGTTGTATGTATTGATTAAGCCGTAACTTTTCAACAATACGTAATATTTATTAACAAAAGGCCTGATTTGCTTGACATTTCAGGTTTTTTAGTGTTACTTTGATATTACGTAAATACGTTACATTATGGTTTTACATCCAGAGTGGGCAACCCGCCACAAACGTAAAGGAACTGAGCTTAGACTGCTCAACGGTCATTACTACCTCTATGAGGTTAGCAGTAAATGGAACCCGGAGAAAAAGAGACCCCAAAAGATTACTGGAAAACTCCTGGGAAAGATTACTGAGGAAGACGGTTTTGTTATGTCCGATAAAGACCGGCTTCGAACAAAAGAACCCATGATTTCTCACCTCTCGGTTAAGGAATATGGAGTTACTCATTTTATTACAGAGATATTGGAGCAATATCCAAAACTTCTGCAAAAACACTTCCCCTTACATTGGCAAACGATCATGGCTCTTGCCTATGGCCGGATACTTCACCAGGCGCCATTAAAAAACATGGCATTTCATTTTCAACACAGCTTTTTATCCGAGCTATATACAGATACAACTCTGTCAGCCAAAGAACTTGGATGGGTTTTGCGTGAACTTGGCAATAGCCGAAGCGATATTGTGGCGTTTTTCAGAGAATTTAGCAAAGCCAACGACTGTATTCTGTTTGATGGCACCGACATTAATTCGTGCTCGGAAAAGATTGGCATAAATAAGAATGGAAAGAGCAAAAAAGGGACTTACGACAAACTTATCAACCTGATGTTTGTCTTCTCAGTTGGACAGCAGTTGCCAATATATTACCGGATCACACCAGGAAACATAAAAGATGTGAAGTCCTTCAAACTCTGCCTGAAGGAGAGTGGGGTAAAAGATGCCGTGATAATTGCTGATAAAGGGTTTTATTCCGAGAACAACGTTAATCAGTTGTATGGCGAAGGGCTAAAATTTATAATCCCCCTCAAACGTGATAGTTTGCGGATTGATTATTCAAAGATCAAGCAGACAGATAAACAGATTTTTGACAACTATTTCAAATTCGAAGACAGGTTTATCTGGCATTACACCATTCAATCAGGGCAATTCAATACAGTTGTTTATTTGGATCCGGAGTTGAAAACGAGAGAAGAACGTGATTTTCTTGACCGCATAGAAACATGCCCTAAAAAATTTACCATTGAGAAATTCCATCAAAAACAACACACTTTTGGTACCATCTCCTTACTGAACAACCTGGAGAAAACCCCTAAAGAAATTTATGAAGACTATAAGAGCCGCGACCAAATCGAACTGATGATAGATACATTGAAAAATGTTGTCGAAGCAGATAGAAGTTATATGCAGGACGAGCAAGCCCTTGAAGGCTGGATGTTTATCAACTACATCAGTTTGCACTGGTACTACAAGTTATTCCACCTGCTCATCAAGAACAATCTCAACAAAGTGTATTCCCCGGCTGACTTTCTGAAAATACTAACCGAAGTGCGCAAAGTAAAAATCAACGAATCGTGGCATAATGCCGAGATCACACGGAAAACCGCTGACCTGATCGGAAAAATTGGTGTGCATATTACGTAACTAAGAAAAGTTACGGATTAAGGTTCCTTCAACATTATCATAGCTGATTGAAGCCAAGGCCTTCAGGTCTTTGGATCCTCCCCTGAGGGTGAGATCATAATGTTCCATACGTCCGATCCTGAAGATTGCATCCACCCAGTCGGTTCGGGTAACATTACCATAAGGAAACTGAATGGGATCGTAGGTTGCAGGAACAGTCTTGCCGGCAGCTTCTGAAGCATCCTTCCACACCATATTGAATTGCTCGGAAGTCAGCACCTCGGGCAAACGCCATGCCTGCTGAACTCCCTGCCAAACATTGGCTTCAACAGAAAGTTTACCTTCCTTCGCTTGTTTGGTTGTAATAATGATGACTCCGCCCGACCCGGCATGAGCACCGTAAATAGCTGATGAAGCAGCATCCTTGAGCACAGTAATTGTCTCAATATCCGCGGGATTATATGGAGCATTGGGCACACCGTCAACAACAATCAGAACGGCATCGCCGCTCTTGTTTCCTTTACCCCTGATACTGATGGCAGCTTCGGCTGTAGGGTCTCCGCTCTGGGTTACTTTAACCCCCGACATCTGCCCCTGGATAAGGTTGCCCAATGAAGCAGGGCGGCCTTTATTGTTGTCGCCGATTTTAATGGTAGAAGCAGCAACCGAAAGGTCCTGTTTCCGGGTACTTGCATAACCGATAACCACAACCTCGTCGATGCCGATCACATCTGTCTCAAGCGATACGTCAATTTTAGTTCTGCCATCAATGGCTACTTCAAGGGTTTTCATTCCCACAAATGAAAATACCAGGGTATTGCTGCCCCCGGGAACATTCACTGAGTAAGCACCGGAAAGGTCAGTAACTGTCCCCGTTGTAGTACCTTTTACTACTACGGTAGCACCGGGTATTGTACTGCCATCACTAGCCGATTTAACAACACCGCTTACCAGCCCCTGTGCATTCGCCTGCACTGATATCAATGCAAGCAACAGAATTGTGTAAAGAGGAATTCTCATAGTGATTTGTTATTGATTGGTGAATAATTGTGTGTTGTGCAATTTCACATTGCGATCGCAATGCAGGCTCCACTTACCTTTTGGTTGGACTTGATTTTCGTTTTCTGAAAGCATCTGATATTTGTTAAAATCCTGCTTGCAAAGAAAATTATTGTATTGAAATTGTAAATTAACCGGATGTTAATTCTGATTCCGGACTTTCTGAGCAGACCTGCTGAGTGTAAGTAGTTGCCCCGGTTAGTAACAGCACATTGATGTAAGACTTTAAACTGATGATTTTCATCTTATTTCATCCTTGCTTTTGCCAGGGGTATGCAGCAAAATGTTCACCATTACACCGCCAAAGATATGACCGAAAGGAAGGGTTTGTGTAATTATTTGCGTATTATAATCCTCAATTTACGCAAATACACAGATATCTATATCTGACGATGACTCCAGCAAGTCCGGAACGGACCCTGCTTAACATTAAAATCACAAACAACAGATGAACATTTCCGGAACTTCTGAAATGCCGGCCGGAAACCACTGAATATCTTTAGCTTATTACAATGCTGACGATTTCTACCTTTTTGAAAGATGTCTGCGACGGTACTCAGCAGGCGTACAACCTTTTATTTGTTTAAATTGCCTCGAAATATTCTTGCTGCTTTCAAAGCCCGATTCAATGGCGATTTCAAATATGGTTTTATCAGAGTCCAGCAACTTCTGGGCAAACTTCTCAATCTGAAGATTATAAATGTACTTATATACTCCGGTGCCGGTGGTTTCCTGAAAACGCATTTCCAGTGCCCTTCTCGACAATGGCACCTGCCTGAGCACATCCTTTACGGTAATCCGTTTTTCGATATTCTGATGAATAAATTTCAGGGCTTTGGCAATATAACGGTCGCTGGTTGATGCAATGTCAGTTGACTGACGTTCTACAATTTGTGTCGGCATTACATAAATATCATACTGCACGCCGATTTTACCGGTAATCATTTCATCCATGAGTTTTGCAGCCTCATATCCTCCTTTCTCGGTATTGAGTGCTATGCTCGACAGAGGCGGATCCGAGAGGTTACAGGTCATCTCGTCATTATCCACGCCCAGAATAGCCATTTCTTCAGGAATCTGGATACCCACCTGTTTACAGGCTTCGGTAATATGCTGTCCCCGTTCATCATCGCATGTCATGATGGCAATGGGCTTGGGTAGTGACTGCAACCACTGGCTAAGGACCGAAGGTTTGTAAAACCACAATTCGCGTGTCGGAGCCATATCCTGATCAAAATAATGGACTTTATACCCCTGAGACCTGAGATAATGCTCAAACCCATCGCTCCGCTCACGCGACCAGACAATATTTTTAAACCCGTAGAAGGCGAAATTTTTAAACCCCTTTTTAAGAAAATACCTGGCTCCCATTTCACCGGCCTCAAAGTATCCGCCGGTTATGTTCGGGATATTGGAAAACCGCTCTTTAAAATCCTGGGCAATTACATGGATGCCGGCATTCAGAATCTGTTTGATGTCATCATTATTATATAACTGACCAATAATTCCATCGGCCTCCCATTCCCTGGCAAATTTTACAATTCCCTTCATCCCTAAGGTCTCACGATAAAACAGCGGCATCCGGCAAAAAATCCAGGGCCCGTTTTCCTTTGAATAACGGGCAATCCCTTTCAACAACTTCTGACCATACTCTTCGCCAATATCAAAGAGCAGAATTATCTTGTGCATAATATCCGGTTTCAGCAGTAAATATACATTTTTTACTGTTGGGCAGAATAATGGATTTTAAGGCATTATTGAAATGATGTGCTGGCTGTCGGCCATTCCGGTCTTCTCTGAAATTGACGGCAACTTTTTCAAGCAAACGTCAGAAATCAATTCCAGCGAATCAAATTACGAACTTACCATGTAAAGTGTCATCCGCTCGCAGGCAGCAAAATGATTAACCTGAAACTCAGAAAACCATTCTATCTTTGTGAAATTAAAACAGGGGTACCCGCGTTTTTATCCGGCCCGGATAGAGAAATACTGATAAACAATGAAAGAACACTGGGACGAACGGTATTCGGCCACTGACTATATATATGGTACAAATCCCAATTTATGGTTCAGGGATAAATTGTTGCAGCTGACACCCGGCTCCCTGCTCCTGCCGGCCGAAGGTGAAGGCCGTAATGCTGTATTTGCAGCGAAAAACGGCTGGAAGGTTCTTGCGCTTGACCAAAGTACCGAAGGCAGAAAGAAAGCCCTGAAGCTGGCAGATCGCGAAGGGGTTCGGATAGATTACCTTATCAGCAACCTGCATGAATTTAATGACATCGGCATGACGTTTGATGCAATTGCACTGATCTTCGTGCATTTACCCCCGGAAGTACGTGAACAGGTCCACCGCCATCTTACCGGATTCCTCAAACCGGGCGGATTCCTTATTCTTGAGGCATTTACCGATGAGCAACTGAAGAATACCTCGGGAGGGCCGAAAACGCCCCTGCTTCTGTATAATTCTAAAATTATTGAGCGCGATTTTAACCAACTCCGATTTATTGATTTCACAGAATCAACAGTGATACTCGACGAAGGCCCCCTTCACAGGGGAGAAGCCCATGTAGTGAGGCTGTTTGCACAAAAACCCTTTCCGGTATGTCAGCAATGAAAAATAAAACCTCTGTCTTTTTTACAATTATCCTTTGGGGTTGCTGCAATACTTTTTTATCTGCAGGCATAAATCCGGGTAATCAAAAGAATATCCGCAAAGCCGCCCGCATACACGCCCGGGCGCTGACGATCGACTCTCACAACGATACGCCCATGTGGTTTACAGACACTTCGTACAACTTTGCCGAAGACCATCGCGGAAAGCGGCCCCGCAACCGGGTGGATATTCCGGGGATGGAAGCGGGAGGACTGGACGGTGCATTTTTCGCCGTTTTTGCAGGGCAGGGTGACAGAAATGAAAAAGGGAATGCCAAAGCTTTCGAACAGGCAGTTCAGACCTTCAAAGCCATAGACAGGAACCTGAAATTGCATGACGATAAAATATCCATGGCACGATGTGCCGGTGACGCGCGCAGCATTGAAAAAGAAAATAAGCGGGCTATCTATATTGGCCTCGAAAACGGATACCCAATTGGCAACAAATTGGGAAATGTTGAATTATTTTACAAACTCGGGGCCCTTTACATTACCCTTTGTCACACCCGCAACAACGATATCTGCGATTCTTCGACCGACAGCACGGAGCACAACGGAATCAGCAAATTCGGTGAATCCGTGGTGGCAGAAATGAACCGCCTCGGCATGATGGTGGATGTGTCGCACATCTCCGACAAAGCGTTTTATGATGCCATACGGCTGAGCAAAACACCCGTTATCGCCTCGCATTCATGTGCACGGGCGCTGTGCAACAACCCCCGGAACCTGGACGATGCCATGCTCAGGGCGCTGGCCGAAAACGGGGGTGTGATCCAGATGTGCATACTGAGCAGTTATGTAAAAACGCCGGACCCCAATCCGCGCCGCGATTCGGCACAAGCAGCGCTCAGGCTGAAATACAACGGATTCAGAGACCTTACTGAGGAGGAAATGAACAAGGCCAGGAAGGAATGGTACGCCATTGATGATATTTATCCGCAGAAGCTGGCAACGGTAAGTGATGTGGCAGACCACATCGACCACATCGTGAAAACGGCGGGCATACGGCACGTGGGCATTGGCACCGATTTTGACGGCGGAGGCGGTGTTGAGGGATGTGCAGACGCCTCACAACTGGGTAATATTACCCTGGAGCTGGTAAAGCGGGGATACTCGGCCAGGCAGATCCGGCTGATCTGGAGTAAAAACCTGCTCAGGGTAATGCGTGAAACAGAAAAATATGCCCGGAAAAACGCTGACCGCGGGAACGAAAAAACCACCTGAAGAATGATCGCACTAACCCTTACTGAAGTATATGCCATTGAACTCCTGCCTGATGAACAATTCGGGGATCTGCGGCAACAGTTGCTGGCAAAAGTGCCCGAAAGCAGCCGCTCTAAATTCGCCAGGTATGCCCAGGTACGAGATGTTCAGCGAAGTTTGCTGGGTGAGGTATTGACACGTCATTTGCTGAAAAGGGTTTTCGGAAAGCTTCCGGAAGATATGGTATTTACCGCCGGCGAAAAAGGAAAGCCCGAACCGGCAGGTTTCCGGGGAATTCATTTTAATATATCCCATTCCGGCGACTGGGTGGTGGCAGCGCTGTCATCCTCGGCAGTCGGCGTGGATGTAGAAAGGATGCGTAAGGTTCCTGAGGGAGTGGCAAACCGGTTTTTCTCAGAAAAGGAAAAAGCCTGGCTGGCCTCCGCGACTGACGGGAAAGAAAAAGCCGAAATATTTTTCACCTTATGGACGCTGAAAGAGAGCTTTCTGAAAGCCATAGGAACCGGGCTGACACGCAGTCTGTCAACATTTACGATAGTAAATGATGCCCGGGGACTGTTCAGCCTTGAAGACGACTCCGGATCCGGGCGCTATTATCTTAAAAACTGGCCTTTCCGCGAAGGCTATAAACTCTCTGCCTGTTCCGGCAGTCCGGGTTTTGCCAGTGAACCGGTAATCCTGACTATTAACGAATTAATCTGACAGCATGAAACCTGCAAATATTTCACTGGTATTATCGAGCGGCGGAGCCCGCGGACTCGTTCACATCGGGGCCATCGAAGCGCTTGAGGAAGCCGGATTCCGCATTACCGCCGTCGCAGGCACCTCTATGGGGGCATTGGTCGGGGGAATGTTTGCCTGCGGCAACCTTAACGATTACCGAAAATTCATGACCGGTCTTACCCGTCTTGATGTAATCAGGCTGATGGACCTGGCAGTCAGCAAAACCGGCATTATCAAAGGCGAAAGGGTATTCAATGAAATGAAACAGTTTATAGGTGACAAGCGTATTGAAGATTTGCACATACCATTTGCAGCAGTTGCTGCCGACATCAGCAATCATAAGGAAGTTGTATTTAAGGAAGGGGACCTGTTGATGGCCATCCGCGCTTCCAGCGCCATTCCCAGCGTACTGATGCCCGTTTCGAAAGACGGCGCCCTGCTGGTTGACGGGGGTGTGGTAAACCCGCTCCCCATGGAACATGTTGCCCTCCCCGAAGGCAACTTGCTTGTGGCTATAAACGTAAATGCGCCGCGCATTGATAAAACCGAGACCGTAAAAGAAGAAAAGATACCGGAAGAGCACCATGATTCCGTATCGGACTCGGTGATCGAAAGGGCCAGACAGCTGATCAATCAAAAATGGAACAGCATGACCGGCAACCACAAAGAGCGCTCGCATGTAAGCGGCATCTTTACCATAGTGAACAACTCCTTCGAGCTGATGCAGCATAAGCTCACACTCAACGCACTGGAGCGGCAAACCCCCGACATCATCCTGAATATTCCTGTGAATGTGGCCGATACCTTCGATTTTCACCGCGCGAAGGAACTGATCGCTTTGGGATACGAAGAGATGAAGGCCGAACTGAAAAAAACGGAAAAACTTCGCAGTAAAGCCGCTAAAAAATGATTAATGCTGAAAGCAGCGTTTTACGGAGGAATCCTTAAAGGAAGCCACACTATAACTCCCGTGAGCCGGAAAGTATCTGAAAAAGAAGATCTTTAGCCCTGAAAAGTTGAGCTTTTACCGTCCCTATGGGCAGATTTTGTTCCGCAGCAATCTCCTCGTAAGAGAGTTCATCAAAATACCTGAGTTCAATCAGCCGCCTGTAACGCGGTTTTAATTTTTCCACCGTTTCGCGCATCAGGTTGAGGCGTTGTTCCCGGATGTAGTTTTCTTCCGGATCGGGTGTATCATCCACCACCTCCGGAGGGCTTATCTGTATATTACCTTTATCCCTTTGACAAGGATCCTTCTTTTGTTTCCGCTGAAAATCAATGCAGTGATTGATTGCAATCCGGAACAGCCAGGTACTGAAGGCAAAATCGGGCGAAAAGCGGTGAAGATTCCTGAAAGCTTTACCAAATGTCTCAATGGTCAGATCTTCCGCTACCATGGGATCACCAACCCGCTTGAGAAGGGCATGGTAAACCAGGTCTTCATACAGCGCCATCAGTTCGGCATAAGCCTTCTGATCACCGCTGATTGCCTGAACTACCAGTTGATAATCCCTGATGGAGGCCTCTCCTGAGGTGTGCTTTTCTACCATTGAGTTTTTCGTGAGAACAATCCTGTAAATCCCAGCAACAGGTTGATCATCATCAAAAATACTTCAAAAAAAGGAAACAAGAGCAGAAAATTCTTCTCGCCAAGGCGGATCATACTTTTTTTTATGATTACCGTTTGTGTAATCAGACGTAAAATATAGATGCCCAGCAAAAGTATCCAGTCCACCTTCAGAATTGCCAGTGCAATGAGTGAACCAAAGAAAACAAATTGTGAAAGAGAGAAAAGCCCCAAAACAAATTTGTGCGAGGGCCGGTAAAATCCTCCGGTAGTCAGGTGGCGCTTCTTCTGACGGAACCAGGCTCCGAAAGTCTGCTTTGGCTTTGAAAAGGTTACCGCTTCAGGCGCCGTTTGTATCCGGGTATTTTTACGGTTGGCTACTTCATTGATAAACAGATCGTCGTCGCCCGAGGTGATTTTGTAATGTTTCATGAATCCACCGGAATTAAAGAATAATTCACGGTGATAGGCCAGATTCCGGCCTACGCCCATATAGGGCAATCCCGCCAGAGCCAGCGACATGTATTGCATGGCCACATGCAGGGTATCAAAACGGATAAGCTTGTTGAGCAATCCGGGCTGTGAAATATACGCACCATAACCCAGCACAATGCTGGTTTTCGCTGTAAAGACCGACTGCATGCCTTCGATCCAGTGAGGCCCTGCAGGGAAGCAATCAGCGTCGGTCAGCAACACGGTGTCATACCTGGCAGAACGAATGCCTATCGAAAGGGGGAACTTTTTCCCGACAAAAAAATTCAGGTTCTGATGGATGTTTACCACATTCAACCGGCTGTACTTGTCGGTGAGTTCACGAAGAAGGTAAAAGGTGTCATCATCGGAGGCATCATTAACAACGACAACCTCATATTCGGGATACTCCTGTTCAAGGATCAGGGGGAGAAAACGAACCAGATTATGATATTCATTTTTCGCACAGATAACCACCGAAACAGGGAGTTTCTGATCGCTTACCGGCCGTTTGGAGGCATTGTAAAATGCAAGACGGCTGAAAATAAACCAGTAATAAATCATTTGCACCAGCAAGGCTGCCAACAGTACCCATATCAGGACAATCCAGGGAGAAGACAGAATACCTTGCAGCCATAACATAACATACAGAATTTCGACCGGCAAATTTACCCAAAGGCATTGAATTGGCACCGACAAGTTTTCAACAATCTATCAGGCAGACAGGCCATCAGTGATTAAACTGTATCCCGGTTGAACCAATTATTGTTATTTTTGCTAAACCTCAGGTAACCCGCATCAAGTACCAGTATGTTATCAAAAATGTATACAAACCGGAATTATTTCAGCCGATACGGCAGATTCTGGCTATTGGTCATCCTGAATGGTTTATTCACTGTTGCAGGGTTGGGACAAATCAAGGATATGGGCCTGCCTTTTATCAACAACTATAATAAAAACACTTACAAAGCCAGCAATCAGAACTGGTCAATCGCCCAGAATGACAAGGGTTTTCTCTATTTCGGGAATAACGACGGCCTGCTTGAATTTGACGGCAGTTATTGGGAATTGTACCCACTGCCGAAAAGAACCATTCTCCGGTCAATCCTGGCAAAAGAAGATACCATTTTCGCAGGGGCCTTTGAAGAAATCGGCTATTTCGTACCCGGGGGCGACGGAAAAATGCATTTTAATTCCCTTGTTCACTTAATCCCGGAATACTTCAGGGCGTTTGATGAGATATGGAAAATTCACAATACCTCCTCGGGCATTGTGTTTCAATCCTTCCGGTTTCTCTTTGTCTACAATAACCATCAGATAAAGGTGATTGAACCTTTCTCGTCCTTCACCCAGTCGTTTCTGGTAAACGGAAGCGCCTATGTCATCGACAGGAAGAAAGGGTTGTACCGGCTGAGTGCACGCGGACTTGAGCCGGTTTTCAACGACCCGTTGTTTCAGCGAACAGAAGTCAGGAGCCTGCTTTACAGAGGGGCGGATGAACTGCTGCTGGGAACCTCCACCGAAGGCCTGTACATATTGAAAAATAAATCCCTCGAAGCCTGGGCTTCGCCTGTAAACCTCAAGTTGAAGACTTATGAGCTTTTCAGCGGAATAGCCCTTTCCGAAAGCTTTTATGCCTTCGGAACCGTTCAGAATGGCCTCTATATCACCGACAGGAACGGAAGAATCTATCAGCACATTAACCGTTCAAAAGGCCTGCAGAACAATACCATTTTATGCCTGTTCGAAGACAGGCACTACAACCTTTGGATGGGGCTCGACAACGGGATTGATTATGCAGAAATCAATTCCCCGCTGTCGATATTCGATTTTAATTATAATCTTGAAGCATCCTACACTTCCATCGTTCATGACGGCCGGCTTTATACCGGGACAAACCAGGGCTTGTTTTACACCGAACTCTCGAACATCAGAAATTCAGATGAGGACGGCGGAAAATTTACGCTGATTTCCGGCACTGAAGGGCAGGTATGGAGCCTTCAGGTATTCGATGAGCAATTGCTTTGCGGACACAACACTGGCTGCTTTCTGGTGAATGGTATAAAAGCCCTGAAGATCTCTGACATCCCCGGATACTGGACCTTTATCCGGCACCGCGAAACCAGCGACACCCTGATCGCGGGTACCTATAACGGCCTGGCGGTCTTTACAAAAAAAGCCGGAACATGGTCTTATGCTTACGAAGTGAAAGGCTTTAAAGAATCCAGCAGAACCATTCTCCAGGACGAGGATAATACCATCTGGATGTCGCACGGTTACCGGGGCATCTTTCATATTTCCCTGAGCCATGACCTGAGCAGGGCTGAATCTGTGACCCTTTACAAAGCATCCAAGGGCTTGCCACCGGATCTTCCATATAATATACACAAAATTGAAAATGAACTGAATATTTCCACCAGCGCCGGATTATACAGGTACGACAGCAAGGGTGATGTTTTTTACAAAAATCCAAAATATACCGAAATTTTTGGCGGTTTTCCATACATCGACAAAATAACCAGGGACAACAGCGGCAATTTCTGGTTTTTTACACACACCCGCATGGGCGTGATCAGAGAGACTGAGCGGGGTAAATATCAGGCTGAACAAGCTCCCTTTTTCAGGATAAACAGCATGCTGCTCCCTTCTTTTGAACATCTTTTTATCCACAACCAGGCAAATGTCTATATTGGCTCACAAAACGGTCTGATCCATTTTTCGCCACGGTTTAATGAGTTCAGGAAAAGAGGAAGCGATCCGGCCTATATCCGGAGTATCCGCTTTTTCAGCAAGGATTCCGCACTTGCCGTTACTGACCCGCCGGTTGACAAAGAAAAAAACGGCAGCCAGGTCATGCAGGCTCCCATCCCTTTCCGGTATAATTCAGCAAGTTTCAGGTTTTCTTCTCCTTCATTTGAATTTCCCGAAGGCACGCTTTTCTCCTACCGCCTCAGCGGGTTTGACAATGACTGGTCAGCATGGAGCAGTCAGGGTTTCAAAGAATATACCAACCTGAAGGAGGGAGAGTATACCTTCGAACTTAAATCAATCAATGCCTTTAATGCGGAAAGTGAACCGGTAAAATTCAGTTTCACCATCAGGCCGCCCTTTCACCGGTCATTTGCAGCCAAATTGATTTATGCCATTTTATTACTGCTTATCCTGGCCGGTAATATTATATTCCTGAGAAGACGCATCGAGAAAGCCCGCCTCAGCGAAATCCTCAAACGCGAAAAAGATCTCGAAGCCCAGGCGCTTGTATTCAGAGAACAAGCCCTTACCAAAGAGAAGGAAATTATACACCTCCGGAATGAAGCGCTCCAAAGCGAGATGAACCACAAGACCAAAGAACTGGCCAATGCCACGCTTAACCTCCTGCATAAAAACAAAATCCTGTCTCATCTTAAAGAAAACCTCACCTCCCTCCTGCATCCGCAGCCCGGGTATAACTTAAAGCATCAGATTTCTCAACTCATAAGAAAAATTAACAGGGAAATCAAAAACGAACAGCACCTCGAAGCCTTCAACACCTATTTTGATGAAGTGCATCAGGACTTTATCTCCAGACTGAAAAATGCTTACCCTTCACTTACCCCCAAAGAGCTCAGGCTTTGCGCTTACCTCAGAATGAACCTCTCGAGCAAGGAAATTGCACCCCTGATGAACATATCTGTCAGGGGACTGGAAATCAGCCGATATCGTCTCCGAAAGAAACTTAATATTGAACACAATATAAATCTTACTGACTTTATCATGTCATTCTGAAATCTGCCGGCATCACATTACGATATCAGTCTGATTACCCAACCATCAGCAGATTTCTGCCCTCTCTTCGAAAACCATTAAAATGCAAGATTTTTATACTCCTTAACTCAGCCCGGAGTCAAGGTATTCCTATATTGATCTGTAAAATCTGATGAGTTACTTAATACGGAGTTATCAATTATAATATCTTGTTTTTCAAATATTTAAAAATTAAATGTTGTAGCAATGATGTAGTAGTATTGTTTAATTGATGTGGTATTGATGAAGGGATAAAATGGACAAAGGGAGCCTCTTAAATTATATTTGTGCTGCCATTCAGGTAATTCTCCTGATAACATGCTGGTTTCATTGTTTCGGAGTATGCAATAAAATGAACAACAGCACAAATATGCTGATTTCTGATCGCCTTTGACTCTGTAAATTCAACCTATCAACCAACAAATCAGTTTTAAACCAAATCAAACACACACCCGATGAAAAACAAATTTTCTAGATGGAGCACCATGTTGCTGCTCATTGCAGGTATCTTCTCACTTGCAACCATGACCTCGTGTAAAGACGACAAGGATGAGGATACGCCTGAAAATCCGATTGCAAGTTTTCAATATGCAATCGATCAGACTGATTTTCTAAAAGTTACATTTACCAATTTCTCGCAGAATGCCACATCCTATGCGTGGAATTTTGGTGATGGCGGTACATCCACCGAAGCGAATCCGGTCCATACCTATGCTTCAGCCGGAACATACACGATTGTACTGACTGCAAAGAATGCTGCAAATGCATCTGCCGATTACAGCCAGACTATTGAAATTAAAGATCCCAATTCCGCGCTGGCATTGCTTGCCGGTGAAACTTCCAAAACCTGGAAGCTCTTCAGGGAGGGGTCAAGCCTGGGCGTTGGTCCTGACGCAGCAAATGCACGTTCATGGTTTGCGCTTGAAAATACAGGTGCCCGTCCTTGCGTATATTATCATGAATTTACTTTCGCCCGTGATGGTTCATTTACGTTTGATGATAAAGGATCTTTCTGGGGCGAAACTGCCGTTTTCAGCGGAACTGCCAATAACGAAGTATGTTTTGATGCAATTCCTGCCAATATGATCAATAAAGACGGAGTGGATGTCAGCGCATGGCTCGGCGGCACACACGCTTTCACCTACAATCCGGCAACCAACGAAATCACGCTGACCGGAAATGGCGCCTGGATCGGGCTGCCTCAGCTTGGCACCACCGGAGAATCAATTGTTCCGGAAGCTTCCAAAACGTTCAAAGCTGTACTTGAACAAAAAGAAGGCTATGATTTAATGACCGTTTCATTCACTTATGATGGTGTATACTGGGATGCCACTTATGCAAGTTATTCGAACCCTGCACTTGAGCCGGAAGTAGTAAGTGAAGAGCCGCCCTACGGCGAAGACCTTCCCAATGCTACGCCAACTGAAATGTGGAATACTTTTGAGACTGCTACCAGTTTTGTAGTGCTTGATACCGCCGGAGTATATCCGGGCAATGGTCTGGCTGCAAATGGGGGCATGGCTTTCACCATGGGCGTTGCTGATCCTGCGGGCGTTGGCGTAAACGTCGGCCAGTATGACAGAAAAGGCACCTATCAGGAACTTCAGTTCCAGATGGAAAACGACATCCAGTTTGACAACTTTACTACGGTGTCTCTTGATGTTTATGTTCCCAGTTCAAACAATTATACGGGTACGTTAACAAAAACCATTGCAATTATTATTGGTGAAGCCAGTCAGACCCAGCAATGGTGGACAGGTCATCTCCAATATGATGCCGAGGCCACGGTCATGGATGAGTGGGTTACATATACTTTCAACCTGAATGAGCCCACCAGCGGCCCGGGTACGGGTGTATATACTCCCGGCAGCAGAACAGACCTTGACTTCTTTGCCATTTCACTTGGAGGCGGGGGTCATACGGATGAAGGAGTTTTCTATATCCGCAATTTCAGATTTCAGTAATAAATTAATCAGGCTAAGATCGGCTCCGGCCGGTCTTAGCTTTAATGTAACCTGTCCATGAGAAGTGCTACTGGGTTAAATGTATATTTTCTGTGCTTATTGGTTTTGGCTTTTCTCAGCTCCTGCAGCAAAGATGAGAAAAACAATACTGATACAGATAATCCATCAAATCTGGTAGTTGAGGTTACCATTCCCATTGCAGATTCAGGCCTGGTACTTATTGAGGCAAGTGCAGAAAATGCTGCCGAATACCAATTATTCATAGAACCTGCTGATCAACCTGCCGCTTCAAATGTAACCGGTAAGTTCGAGTATGTATTTACTCAACCAGGTACATATGAATTGACCGTGAGGGCATATGGAGCTTCAGGAAGGTTTATTGCTGTGACAAAGGTAGCTGTGATAACCGACAATGACCCGGTGACCGTTGAAGATGGCTATTTAACACCAATGCAATACCCTGGTTATCAACTGGTCTGGAATGATGAATTTGCCGGGAACACGCTTAATACCCAGTTCTGGAGTCACGAATCCGGTGCAGGCGGATGGGGCAACAACGAACTTCAGCATTACAGAAGTGAGAATACCAGTGTTGACGGAGGCGTACTTACCATTGAAGCCCGCAAGGAGTCTTATCAGGGAAGCAATTACACCTCATCAAGGCTGATAACCCGCAACAAGAAAACCTTTACTTATGGCAGGGTGGATATCAGGGCCCTGCTTCCAAAAGGTCAGGGCATCTGGCCGGCGCTCTGGACGCTTGGCAACAATATAACGTCAGTGGGGTGGCCTGCCTGCGGCGAAATTGATATCATGGAAATGATAGGAGGAAGCGGAAGGGAAAAAACGGTACACGGAACAGTTCACTGGGATAACAACGGTCATAACCAGACCGGGGAGGGATATACCCTTACATCCGGTATTTTTGCCGATGAGTATCACGTATTTACCATTATATGGGACGAAAACTCCATCAATTGGTATGTCAACGATACCAAATTTAATGAAGTTGACATCACTCCGGCACATATGTCGGAATTCCACCTTCCTCATTTCTTTATCTTCAATGTTGCTGTCGGGGGAAATTGGCCGGGCAATCCGAATGCAACCACTACATTCCCGCAACAACTGAAAGTTGACTACATCCGGGTTTTTCAGAAGACCTGACAAATCCTTATTGCCTGCCTCTGATCTCTGCTGAGGCTTTAGTGAGATGCGTTTACTGATTTCAGTGATGTAATCGGAGGAATTGTATCTGATTGGATTTAACTATTAATGCCTATTGCCATCTTCCGGAACGCCCTGTCGGGCGCCGGGGATTGCGATAAATCCGGTAAAACAGGTAATTCATTTTAACCTAAACAAGCTGATGATGACAAATTTTTATAAAACAATGTTTCTGCTGGTTTTGCTGTTGACTGCAGGAATCCTGCAGGCGCAGAACCATGCCGTTACCGGAACCGTTACCGATAAGGAGACGGGACAAGGTATTCCGGGCGTAACCGTTATAGAATCCGGTACTTTCAAAGGAACTACCACAGATATAGACGGTAATTACTCACTGATGATGTCAGGGCCCGATGCCACGCTGGAAGTTTCCTTTATCGGGTATCAGACACAAAAAATCCCGGTAAATAACCGGTCTGTAATCAATGTTATCCTTAATGTAGAAGTTACCCAGCTCAGCGAACTGGTAGTGATCGGCTACGGCACCCAGAAAAAGAAGGTGGTAACCGGGGCCATTGCCAGTGTCGGAGCCGAGGAAATCACCTCAACCCCGGTGCTGCGTATTGAGCAGGCCATGCAGGGCCGCACGGCCGGGGTGCAGGTAACCAACCTTTCGGGGCAACCGGGTGAAGCGCCAACCATCCGTATCCGCGGAACAGGTACAACCGGCAATTCAGATCCTTTATACATTGTTGACGGTATCGCTGTTGGCGGTATAGATTACCTGAACCCGGGCGATATTGAATCCATTGATGTACTGAAAGATGCTGCTTCGGCTGCCATTTACGGAGCCAGGGCCGCCAACGGGGTTGTACTTATTACAACCAAAGGCGGAAAAGCAGGTAAAATGAACATTACCTATTCCGGTTACACCGGCTTTCAGAACGTTGCCAAAAAAATTGAAATGCTGGATGCCGAACAATACATGATGATCATGAATGAAGGTCTGAGGAATAAAGGAAGACCAGAGAAATTTGACCTGAATGAGATTCCGAAATACAATACCGACTGGCAGGAGCTGCTGTTTGTGAAAAACGCGCCCATGCAGAACCATGAGGTATCCATCACCGGGGGCAATGAAAAAACGACTTACGCTTCCTCGATGTCCTATTTCTCCCAGCAGGGAATTATAGGCGGGGATAAGTCGCAGTTCGACAGGATCACGGCCAGGCTGAACACCAAGAGCCAGGTTAACAAGGTGTTCAGTTTCGGAAATAATCTCTCCTATACCCATATCATCAGAAGGGGCATCGGCAGCAACGAGTCCTTCAACGGCGCGTTCAGCAGTGCCCTGAATATGGACCCCCTGACCCCGCTTTTCGAAGAAGACCCCGATATTCTTGCCCAGCCGCCCTATTCCAACAACCCCGTTCTGAGGGATAAACTCGGAAGAGTATACGGAATTTCCACATTGGTTGGCGGTGAAGTTATCAACCCGATCGCCCTGCTCGAAATCCAGACGGCTGAAACCCGGGTGGATAAAATTGTAGGAAGCATTTTCGGTGAAGCTGAAATTATGAAAGGCCTAAAAGTAAATACCAGCCTGGGTATTGATCTCGCCTACGTGCTGAATGACGGGTACCGGCCGCTTTATTACCTGAATGACGCACAGCTCAACATTGACGAAACCTCCGTTAACAAACAGATTGACAGGTATTTCACCTGGCAGTGGGAAAACACCATATCCTACAGCAAACAAATCGGTGATCATAATTTTTCAGTGCTTGGCGGAACAACAGCCAGTAAATACAACTACGAGAATCTATACGGCTTTAATGCAAAAGTACCGCTTACCGATCCTGATAATGTTTACCTGAATATGGCAACGGATACGGTATGGGTTGCCACCGGCGGAGCTTCACATTCATCCCTGGCTTCCACCTTCGGCCGTATCACCTATGACTTCAAAAGTAAATATGCATTTACGGGAATCCTCCGCAGGGACGGATCTTCGAAATTCGGTGCCAACAACCGTTACGGCATCTTCCCCTCATTAGGGGTATCGTGGGTGGCCAGCGATGAGGCCTTTTTCCCTGAAATCAAAAACATCGACCAGGTTAAACTCAGGGCATCATGGGGTGTTAACGGCAATCAGGAAATCGGTGATTATCAGTTTGTTTCGAGGATTGACAAGACCAGGGGATACATTTTCGGCAGCGGAAGATACACCGGCGCATCCCCTTTCTCCATCGAAAATGCCGACATCCGTTGGGAGGAGTCAGAACAGATAGACATTGCGCTTGATCTGGCGGCCTTTAACAACCGCCTGATCGCCACCGTTGATTATTATGTGAAAACCACCAAAGGACTGCTGGAAACCATTCCTATCCCCGGCCATGTAGGAAACAATCCGCCGGTTGCCAATGTGGGAAGTGTGCAGAACAGAGGTGTAGAGCTTGGTGTTAACTGGCGTCATATGGTGAAAGACCTGCGCTATGATGTTGGCATAAATGCCTCTTACAATAAAAACGAGATGACAGTAATCGGGAATGACGAAGGAATTCTTCCCGGGGCAAACTGGTCGATTGCCGGCATGGTAACAAGAACTGAGGTCGGATTGCCGATTGCATATTTCTATGGCTACAAAACAGATGGAATTTTCCAGAACCAGACGGAGGTATTCCAGCATATAGGAGTCACCGGCAATGTGCTTCAACCCAATGCCGGACCCGGAGATGTCAGGTTTGTGGATGTCAATAATGACGGGGTACTCAGCCCCGACGACCGGACCATGATCGGAAATCCGACACCGGACTGGACATTTGGCTTTAATGCTTCGGCAGACTACAAACGGTTTGACTTTGCTGTGCTGTTAACCGGGACTTACGGCAATGAAATCTTTAACGGCAGTCAACGGCAGGACCTGGAATTCACCAACCGCCCCGCAACCATTCTGGACCGCTGGACCGGCGAAGGCACTTCAAACACCGTTCCCAGGTTTGTGATGCAGGATAACCTGAACCTGAATTACAGGGTTTCGGACCTTTATATTGAGGATGGATCTTATCTCAGGGTAAAAAATATTCAGTTTGGATATACCCTGCCGGAAAGTATCCTGAAAAAGATGGGCGCATCCGTATGGCGGTTCTATATTTCGGCCGAAAACCTGCTCACGCTCACGAAGTATACGGGTGCTGACCCCGAAATCGGAGCCAGAAGCTCATTTGACATCGGAATTGACCGTGGTATTTATCCTCAGGCCAGAACATGGCGGGTGGGAACAACCATTACTTTTTAACGCCAAAAATTAAAGATCATGAAAACCATATATAAAACTTTCAGCACCTTTCTTCTGATTGTCCTGCTATCAGCCTGCAGCAAGGACTTTCTCGACCTGAAACCGCTGGATCAGGAAGTATCCACCTCTTTTTATAAAACCGAGGATCAGGCCATGCAGGCGCTGGTTTCCATCTATGATGTGCTGGGTTACCAGGAAACCCCGGGGGTATCATGGGCTCCGTTTATCGTGGTATCCGACATTCTCTCGGACGACGCTTATGCGGGGGGCTCTGACGCCAACGACGGCCAGGATGAAAATGAATTCAATACATTCAATATTCCGACCACCAGCAAGATAGCCCACGCCATCTGGCTGAAAAATTACACCGGAATCTACCGCGCAAATCTCCTGCTTGAAAGGATTGACGAAGTGGAAGCTTCCGACGAGTTCAAAAAAAGGCTGATTGCGGAAAGTAAATTTCTCAGGGCCTATTTTTACTTTGAGCAGGCAGCTTATTTCGAAAACATCCCCCTGCTTACGCGTACCTTAAGCGGCCCTTCGGAATACAAACAGCCCCAGGCCACACCTGAACAGGTTTACAACCAGATTGCCCTCGACCTGAACGAAGCCATTTCCGACCTGCCGGCAACGGTGACTCCGGCCGAAGCCGGAAGAATCACCAAATGGGCCGCGCAGGCCCTGCTGGCAAGGGTTTATCTGTTCTACAACGGGGTTTACGGAAAAGACCTTGTGGCGGGAAGCAATACCATCAATAAAGCGGTTTTGGTGGATTACCTCGATGAACTCATCGCAACAAGCGGCCACGATCTTTTCGAAAATTATCAGGATAACTTCAAGCTTGTTGGTGAATACGGAAAAGAATCGGTTTTTGAAATATCCTACGGCGACACCCCTCCCTGGTGGGACTGGGGCTATGTGCGCGGCGGAGAAGGCAACCTCTCGGCGCAGATGCAGGGCCCGAGGGTAGCCAACTCTACAAACTGGAACCGCGGCTGGAGCTTCGGAACGGTCAGCCAGAAACTGGTGGACGACCTGAAGAATGACCCGAGGTATCAATACACGGTACTTACCCAGGAGGAACTGGACGGGGTGCTTACCGTCGGATATCAGCATACCGGATATTTCTCCAAAAAGTACAGCTCCGATGCCGAGCACTGGGGAGGCAGCGGACAGTTTGAACTGAACCGTACCTGCAATCACCGCGTCATCAGGTTTTCGGATGTGCTGCTGATGGCGGCAGAACTGGGCAGCGCCAATGCACAGCAATACCTCGACCGGGTAAGGGCAAGGGTTGGCCTGGGCAGCGTTCCTGCTACGCCTGACAATATCTACAAAGAAAGAAGGCTGGAACTTTCACTCGAAGGCATCCGCTATTTCGACGTGTTGCGCAAGGGGCTAGCCTACGCTACGCAGGAACTCACCGTTACAGGAGTCCGCGGGCCCAACTACGTGGGCGAACAGCAACTCTTTGATGTTACCTTCAATGCCGCAACCAAAGGATTTCTTCCGATTCCGCAAACAGAAATGGATCTTTCGGGTGGCGCATTTGTCCAGAATCAGGGATATTGATCTCCTGGTTCCGGTTTAAAAAGCATAAAAATAACCTTGGTTGGTTGGTTTAGTAATGCACGGTGAGGTACCGGGTCGATTGTTCTGAGAATTTCAGTGACCCGACAGATTTTCAACTCTTTGGGAAACCTGCAGAGTTTTTAGTCCCGGTAACCTCATCGTTGTTTATCAGAAAAAACACGAAGACCATGTTTATTGCATGCGCAGTTCTTTCCGCTGGCGGACTTTTGAACAGCTAAGTAACAGATTTTCCCATACCCGGGATTTTGTGACCGGACGGTGAAATTGTCCCTCCCCTCTTTTAAATAAACCATTTCGGATGAAAATGAAAATTCTCACCCATTTCACGGTCCTGCTGATGCTGATTGCATCTGCGGCGTTTTCTCAGGGTAATAAGACGCTTGTATGGGCCGAAGAGTTTAATTATGAAGGTGCTCCGGCCTCCGGGCACTGGAGCTATCAAACCGGTGATCACGGCTGGGGCAACAATGAACTTCAGAATTATACCTCCTCCATCGAAAATGCCTTTGTAAAAAACGGACATCTGACCATCAGGGCAATAAAGGCAGATGGAAAATGGACATCTGCCCGCCTGATCACCAAAAACAAACAGGATTTTCTGTATGGCCGCATTGAAGCCAGGGCGCGCCTTCCAAAGGGCAGGGGAACCTGGCCGGCCATCTGGATGATGCCAACCGGCAGTGATTACGGCAACTGGCCGGAATGCGGAGAAATCGACATCATGGAACATGTGGGTTATGACCCGGCGGTGGTGCATGGCACCGTGCACACCGGCGCTTACAACCACCTGAAAGATACTCAGCTTGGCAACAGCATGAATATTAAAGGATTTAACGAATCCTTTCATGTTTACGCCATAGAATGGACTCCCGATAAAATTGATTTCTTTATCGACGATCAGAAATATTTCACTTTCGAAAATGACCATAAAGGCGACTTCATGACCTGGCCTTTCGACAAGCATTTTCATCTTATCCTTAACATCGCCATAGGCGGGGGCTGGGGTGGACGTAAAGGCATTGATCCTGCACTGACAGAAGCTACCATGGAGGTGGATTATGTCAGGGCTTACCGTTTATGAAACAGTTCCCTGATTTTTTCAGCCTGTTTCCCTTTTAACTGATTTCTTGCGGCACAGAAAGCCTTCCCTGTTCATTCAATGAAAAACATGCGTCATGAATAGACACATCCTGATTTCCCTGCTGCTGTCGCCGGTTCTCGTTTTGTTTTCCTGTATGAGAGAGATTAAAAATAATCCTGCCGCTGATGACATTGACCTAAAGGTCAAAGAACTGGTAAGTCAGATGACCCTGGAAGAAAAAGCCGGGCAGATGACCCAGGTGACCCTTGACCTGCTCACGGAAGGCATATCCCCTGAAAAAAGCAATGAACCGCTGGTGCTTGACACCGCCATCCTGAAGGAGGCCTTCGGTAAGTATAAGATCGGATCTGTATTAAATGCCGCCAATAACAGGGCCCGCGACCGGGAAACCTGGAACCGGTTGATCGGCCGGATTCAGGAATACGCCCTCGCGCATTCCCGGCTGAAAATCCCTGTAATTTACGGACTTGACATGATACACGGCGCTTCCTACGTCGCAGAAGCCACCCTGTTTCCGCAACAGATCGGCATGGCGGCGACCTGGAATCCCGGGCTGATCAGCAGGGCCGGCGAAATTACCGCTTACGAGTCGAGGGCCGCCGGGTGTCCATGGACATTCAGCCCTGTGATGGACCTTGGGTCGGATCCCCGCTGGCCGCGTCAATGGGAAACCTTCGGCGAAGACCCGCTGCTTGCTTCGGCCATGGGCAGCGCCCTGATCAGCGGCCTGCAGGGAAGCAGCAATGACCCCGGTGATGTCCGCCATATCGCCGCCTGCCTCAAGCATTATCTCGGCTATTCCCAACCGGTAAGCGGTAAGGACCGAACCCCCGCGCTGATCCCCATGAGTGTCCTCAGGGAGTACCATCTCCCTGCCTTCCGCAAAGGCGTTGAAAGCGGAGCCATGGCCGTGATGGTCAATTCAGGGGAAATCAACGGCACACCCGTGCATGCCAGCCATGAACTGATCACCGGACTGCTCAAGGAAGAACTGGGATTCAAAGGATTGGTCGTTTCCGACTGGCAGGACATAGAATTCCTCCACACCCGCCACAAAGTGGCAGCAAGCCACAAGGAAGCGGTGAAAATTGCCGTTAACGCCGGCATTGATATGTCGATGGTTCCCTACAACTTCAGGTTTGCCGATTATGTGGTTGAACTGGCCGGGGAAGGTGAAATTCCCATGTCGCGCATCGATGATGCGGTAAGCCGGATACTGAGGGTTAAATATCTTCTTGGCCTTTTTGACAGACCGGTCACGAAACAGTCGGATTATCCTGGTTTCGCATCGGCGGACTTCGCGTGTGATGCACGCCGCACCGCCCTGGAATCAATCACGCTTTTAAAAAATGAAGGCGATGTGCTGCCGCTGCCTGCCGATGCAAAAATACTCGTATGCGGCCCGGCAGCCAACAATATGCGTCCCCTGCTCGGAGGGTGGAGCTATTCCTGGCAGGGCAATCTGGTCAATGAATTTACAGAAGGATATTCCACCATTTATGAGGCCATCAGAGACCTTTCATCAGTTCCCGGGCATATTGAGCTGCTTGAAGGCGTAATATATTCCGACACCGGTGAGTTCAGGAACGAAAGAAAGCGGAAGCCGGACCAGCTGGCTGGTAAGGCTGCCAAAGCCGATTATATTGTGATCTGCGCGGGAGAAAATTCCTACACCGAATTTTCGGGCAATGATACCGGGCTGGATCTTTCTGACAATCAGCAGGAACTAATCCGTATCGCCGCATCCACCGGCAAGCCGGTCATCCTGGTACTGGTTCAGGGGAGGCCACGCATTATCCGCACGGTCGAACCACTGGCAAAAGCCATCCTGAATGCCTATCTGCCGGGCAATTACGGAGGCGAAGCCCTCGCCCGCATCCTCTTTGGGGAAACAAACCCTTCGGGAAAACTTCCTTATACCTACCCAAAGTATTCCTATAGTCTTGAACCCTACTACCACAAACACACGGAAGTTTTAAAGATCAAAGGCGTACCCCGCGGAACCGCAGCCGAGCCGCAGTATCCTTTTGGTTTCGGCCTCAGTTACTCCCGGTTTGTTTACAGGGAGCTGAAACCTGACAAAAAGGAATACCATCCCGGGGAAACTGTCAGGATCTCTGTGAAACTCCAGAACAATTCCGGCAGGGAAGGCATGGAAACCGTGCAGGTTTTTGTCAGCGACCATTACGCTTCCCTCACTCCTCCCGTTAAACGGCTCAGGGCGTTCAGCAAGGTCATGCTGCAGCCGGGCGAAACCCGCACCGTAAATCTGGAATTTCCGGTCAACGATCTTGCCTTTGTAAACCAGAATAATAAACTTATCCTGGAAAAAGGTGATTTCACCCTGTCAGCCGGAGGATTGTCGCAAACAATTACCGTAACTGAAACCCGGGTTCTGGAAGGAAAAGCGAAGCAGGGAGATCCGGATTAGAGCCGGCAGGGAATAAAGGAATTTTAAAGCCGGGTAATGACGTGAAAAAAAGGGGCGGAAATCAGGAGTAACGGACGGAACGATATGCAGTTGGGGATTGCGGGCTGCTTTCCTGTCGAACCCCACCGAGGTTGTTGCGGGCTGCGAACTTTGTTGTATGCACCGAAACCCCAATTGACATATAGTTTTTGCTACCAACAGTTGTTTGTCCGGTTAATAAATCGTCTGTATATCTTCATTTTAGTTCCCTTTAATAAAATTGATAAGTCAGATTCTAATAATGGCAAAGTGAATCCAGTAATCAGAAAACTCTCTCCACTTTTTAATGTAATCTTGATAAATTTAAAATATCCCAATGGGTAGGCTGCGACCCATGATTCATATACCTCGGATGAATCAATTTCCTCATTTTTTATAACCCTGTCTATTGCAAATTGCCTAATCAAAATCTGTCTATTATTGTTGTCAATAATAATCTCTTTGTCGTTATCAATGTTGTTGTATTCTTTTCGCATTAAAAGAATCTGCAAGATCAAATATTCAACTCCAAGAACAACAAAGGAAAGCAACAATAACACGATTAGTCTTTTAACACTAAAGTCCACAAATAGAGAATGTGCTTCTCGAACAATAATAAATCCATAGATGCCAATTAATGTCAAGAAAACTACTTGGTAAAAAATAGTGTCCGTTGGTCTGTTGTATTTATGCTGTGTATCTGTCATTTACAATTGTTGCCAACGTAAGTATATGTACATCAATGCGTATATTTTCGATTTGCCACCAATCCATAATGCACGCTTACCCGATCCTTTCAAAAGCACAGCTAATGTAGTTTTTTTTTACTTCAAAACATCAATCCCGTTCAGCATACTTATCCTGATAATCCCTTTCATAAAACTTCATGCGGAATGTCTGTTCCGGTTGCGAAATTCCTTTTCCTTTCAATCCCCCGAAGATTGCTAACTTTGCATCCTCAAATTTTTTAAAACACATTTTATTTCATGGATTTCAGGCTTACGCATACCGATTCCCGTTCAAATGCCCGCGCAGGCCTGATCACTACTGATCATGGCGAAATTGCCACGCCGGTATTTATGCCCGTGGGTACAGCCGGTACCGTGAAGGCCGTGCATATCAGGGATGTGGACGAAGATGTGAAAGCCCGGATCATTTTAGGCAATACCTATCACCTTTACCTCAGGCCGGGACTGGATATTCTGCGTGAAGCCGGCGGGTTGCATAAATTCAACGGCTGGAAGAAACCCATACTAACCGACAGCGGCGGTTACCAGGTGTATTCGCTTACCGACCGCCGTAAAATGAAGGAAGAAGGCGTCGTATTCCAGTCGCACATCGACGGATCGAAACATATGTTCAGTCCCGAGCGGGTCATGGATATCCAGCGCATCATCGGCGCCGACATCATTATGGCCTTTGACGAATGCACCCCCTACCCCTGCGATTACAACTATGCCGTCAAATCCATGGAGCTCACCCACCGCTGGCTCGACCGCTGCATCGCCCGTTTCAATGAAACCGAAGATCTGTACGGCTACCGCCAGACCCTCTTCCCCATTGTACAGGGCAGCGTTTACAAAGATCTGAGGATACGGTCGGCCGAGAAAATCGCTTCATGCAACGCCGGAGGCAACGCCATCGGCGGCCTGGCCGTGGGCGAACCGGTGGAAACCATGTATGAATTTACCGAACTGGTCTGCAGCATATTGCCTCACGACAAGCCACGTTACCTGATGGGCGTAGGCACTCCGGTAAATATTCTGGAAGGCATTTCTCAGGGGGTGGATATGTTCGACTGCGTGATGCCGACCCGCAACGGCCGCAACGGCATGATCTTTACCAGCCAGGGCATCATCAACCTGAAAAACGAAAAATGGAAAGCCGACTTTTCGCCCCTGGATCCTGAAGGAACATCTTTTGTCGACAGCGCATACAGCAGGGCTTATGTCAGGCATTTGTTCGTAGCCGGCGAAATCCTCGGGCCCATGATCGCCAGCCAGCACAACATCGCCTTTTACCTCTGGCTGGTTGACGAGGCGCGCAGAAAAATCGAAGCAGGGACATTCAGCACCTGGAAGGATGAAATGGTTAAACGTCTGGGACAACGCATATAATAAAGACAACCGAAGCCCGTTAACAATCCCGGTACCGGCAGAAAAGCATGAAAAAACTTGACCTCTACATCATACGCAAGTTCCTGGGCACCTTCTTCTATGCCATTGCCTTACTGGCGGTTATCATCATTATTTTCGACATTTCAGAAAAAATAGATGACTTCCTGGAGCGCAAGCCCCCGCTCGAAGCAATCATCTTCCAGTATTACGCCAATTTCATCCCCTATTTTATCAATCTTTTCAGCGCGCTGTTCACGTTTATAGCCGTTATTTTCTTTACTTCAAAACTGGCCGCCAACACCGAGATTGTTGCCATACTCAACAGCGGCGTCAGTTTCAGGCGTATGCTCAGGCCTTACCTGATCTCCTCACTTTTCCTTGCCCTGATGTCGTTCGGACTGACCAATTTTGTGATTCCGGAAACCAGCAAGAACATGCAGGAGTTCCAGAAAAAATACCTGAAAAGTCAGCGCAAGGCGAATATGAACAATATCCATATGCAGATCAGCCCTGGTGTTTTTGCCTATGTCGAAAGTTTTGACATGAAGAATAAGTCAGGTTACCGCTTTTCGCTGGAAGGTTATCACGAGGGAGGCATGGACTACAAGCTCAGCAGCGATTACCTCAGGTGGGACAGCATCACCGGCATGTGGAAAATAGAAAACTGGGTAAAAAGACAAATTCAGGAAAGCGGGGAAATAATCACCCGCGGACAGCAGTTTGACACCCTGCTGAACTTAAGGCCCGAAGATTTTGCCGTGGATGTTGATGATGCCATTTATATGAATTACCGGGAATTACGCGATTTTATCGATGCCGAAAAGATGAGGGGGTCAGGAAACCTGATGAAATTCCAGATTGAAAAGCACAAAAGAATCGCATTCCCATTTGCGACCATAGTCCTGACCCTGATCGGGGTATCCCTGTCGAGCCGGAAAGTCAGGGGGGGCATTGGCTTCAACCTCGGGGTGGGCATTACGATCTGCTTTGCATTTATCCTGTTTATGCAGGTAACCACCGTGTTTGCCACATTCGGGAATCTGCCGCCCGTAGTGGCTGTCTGGATACCCAATTTTATCTTTGGACTGCTGGGCATCTACCTGCTCAGGGTGGCGCCCAAATAGCAAAAGATATCAGCAGAGCAGCAGTTCAACGGCCTGAATGTCCCCACTCGCATTTTTAAGGATTGTGATTGATTTTATTAAACGGTGATCTGCAAATCTTTCCTCACCGGAAAATTCAGCGCAATTCCTGCCAGACAAACATCCCGCTGAAATCTTCCTTTCTCACAAAAGGAGCACTTTTAAATAATCCGAAAACCGCAGAACCGCTGCCACTCATGGCGGTATAAAATGCGCCCAGGCCCCGGATCCTGTCACGAACCTCCTTTATCTCCGGATAAGATTTCATTACTGCCGGCTCAAAATCATTGACAAGCATTGCATCCCAGGCGTCCGGGTTTTCCTGAAGCTGATCAGGGGCCGGAAGCGGTATTCCGGACGGGGTAATACTTTTGTACGCCCAGGGCGTGGAAACATTGATATCCGGTTTAACCAGTAAAAGATGATATCCCTTCAAGGACAAGGGAAAAGGCTGCAGCGCCTCTCCCCGGCCGGAGGCAACTGAGGTTATGTTTTCGATAAAAAAGGGACAGTCGCTGCCCAGGGCAGCCGCCATTTCGAGTAATTCATTTCCGCAAACTTTAATGCTGAACAACCGCCGGGTCAGCTTCAGGGCAAAGGCGGCATCCGACGATCCCCCGCCCAGCCCGGCCCCGGCCGGTATCGCTTTATGCAGGTGAATTTTCACTTCCGGAAGCCCGTACTTCCGCTGCATCATCCTGAAAGCCTTAACGCAAAGGTTTTCTTCCGGATCGCACTGAATTGCAATTCCTGAAGAGGTGAATGCAAATTCTCCGTCAGCGGAGGGAACAATCTCCAATGCATCTGACAGGCCAATAGGAATCATAATGGTTTCAATGTCATGAAATCCATCGGTTCTTTTTCTCAGAATCCTGAGGCCCAGATTAATCTTTGCATTTGGAAATACAATCATAAGACAGCCGTTTCTCCACGCACGTAAATGCAAATATACGTGCAATCATTTATAAACTGCCGGCTTGCGTAAACTTTCACCGGGCCCGATCTCACTTTTCCGTTCACGACCGGGGGCGGAAAATACTTTTTCCAAAAAAGGATCATTCGCATTGAAAGCCCGTGGTGGTTACGGATTAAAAATTAATTTTGTAATGACAAAACAGTTCCAGATGACGATAATCAATTCCGTGATTTCATGGTTCATGAAAAAACGCATGCATCAGCTTGAGCTTTTCATGAAATACCCCCACGATGTCCAGGAAGAATGGTTCAGGCGGCTGATCCTTTCGGCACGGAACACAGAATGGGGAAAAAAATACGGGTATGCCGGCATAGAAAACTATGAAGCCTTTGCCCGGCGTGTTCCGTTAAATGAATACGAGGACCTGAAGCCGTACATCGACCGTTTGCGACGGGGCGAACAGAATCTACTCTGGAACTCGGAAGTAAAATGGTTTGCCAAATCATCAGGAACGACCAGCGACAAGAGCAAATTTATTCCTGTAAGCCAGGAAGCGCTGGAAGAATGCCATTTCAAAGGCGGGAAAGACCTGTTATCCATTTACTGCAACAACAATCCCGATACACGGATTTTTACCGGTAAGCTGCTGGGAATGGGCGGCTCACATTTTCCTGATAATCCGGAGGCCGGGACGATGGTGGGTGATGTTTCAGCAATCCTGATGGAGAACCTCCCCACCTGGATAGAACTGATCCGCACCCCGGAACTTTCCGTTGCCCTGATGAGTGAATGGGAGCAAAAGATTGAAAAAATAGCATCCATTACGAGTAAGGAAGACGTAACAAATATAACGGGCGTCCCTTCGTGGACCCTGGTACTCCTGAAACGCATATTAGAGATTACAGGTAAAACGGATATCAGGGAAGTGTGGCCCAACCTTGAGCTTTTTATCCATGGAGGTGTCAGCTTTACCCCTTACCGCAGTCAGTTTAAAAAACTGATTCCGGAACCCATGAACTATCTTGAAACCTATAACGCCTCCGAAGGCTTTTTCGGGATACAGGACCGGACCATTGCCGATGATATGCTGCTGATGCTGGATTACGGCATTTTTTACGAATTTATCCCGCTGGATGATGAAGGTACCGGTCAGGGCAAACCGGTTGTGCTCGGGGATGTGAAACCCGGAATCAACTATGCCATGATCATCAGTACCAATGCAGGTTTGTGGAGGTATAAGATCGGTGACACCGTTACCTTTACCTCCACCGATCCTTACCGCATCAGGATCACCGGCAGAACAAAAAATTACATCAATGCTTTCGGGGAGGAACTGATCATCGACAATGCGCTGAAAGCGCTTGACTGCGCCTGTGCGAAAACCGGCGCCATGTTGAATGAATACACTGCTGCACCGGTATATTTCGGAGATACCGGAAGCGGGGCACATGAATGGCTGATTGAATTCGCCACCCCGCCCGAAGATCTCCAGTATTTTGCCGAAGTGCTGGATAATGCACTGAAATCGCTGAACTCCGATTATGAAGCAAAACGCTATCACAACATGATCCTGGGCAATCCCATTGTAAGGTCAATGCCGGAGGGCACCTTTTATCAATGGCTTAAACTCAGGGACAGGCTCGGGGGGCAATACAAGGTACCCAGGCTCTCCAATGACCGGAAATATGTGGATGAAATCCTGGGAATGAACCGTCAGGGCTGACAATTAATCTCAATAAGACACAACACAAAACAAATCCAATGCATATAGCCATCGCCGGAAATATCGGTTCAGGGAAAACCACCCTCTGCGGGTTGCTTGCCAAGCATTTTGGCTGGCAGGCCCATTTCGAAGATGTAGAAACCAATCCGTATCTCCCCAGTTTCTATGAGGATATGCAGCGCTGGTCGTTCAACCTGCAGGTTTACTTCCTTAACAGCAGGTTCAGGCAGATTATCGAAATCAGGAACAGCGGCAAAACGGTGGTTCAGGACAGGACCATTTATGAAGACGCTTACATCTTCGCCCCAAACCTGCACTCGATGAACCTGATGACTACCCGTGACTTTCAGAATTACTCCTCCCTGTTTGAGCTGATGAGCACATTTGTAAAGCCGCCCGACCTGCTGATCTATCTGAAGGCAAGTGTACCTACCCTGGTTTCGCAGATTCAGAAGCGCGGCAGGGATTATGAGAACTCCATCAGGCTGGATTATTTGAAAAGCCTGAACGACCGCTACGAAGCCTGGATTGGCGGATACAAACTGGGTAAGCTGCTGATTGTGGAGGTGGATAACCTTAATTTTTCGGAAAAACCCGAAGATCTGGCGGTGGTAATCGACAAAATCAATGCCGAAATCCATGGACTTTTCTGATACCGGCCTTACTGTTGCCGGTATCATCCCGGCCAGATACGCCTCCACCCGTTTCCCGGGGAAACCCCTGGTGATGATCCAGGGAATGAGCATGATTGAACGGGTTTATAGACAGGCCTCCGGCTGCGCGCTGCTCAGCACCGTGATCGTGGCCACTGATGATGCCAGGATTGCCGACCATGTTACCGGTTTCGGAGGAAGGGTCATTATGACCAGCCCGCACCACCCCAGCGGAACCGACCGCATTGCCGAAACACTCAGAAAACTTGACGAAAACGGTGAACACTATGATATTGCAGTGAATATCCAGGGCGATGAGCCAACCATACGTCCGGAACAGATCGAAAGTGTGGTAAACTTATTCAGCAACAACGAAACCCGGATAGCCACCCTGATCAAGGTTATCGATAAAACGGAAGACCTGTTCAATCCCAACGTGGTAAAGGTGGTTACTGACAAAACCGGCAGGGCCCTGCTTTTCAGCAGGTCGCCCATTCCGCATATCAGGCAGCTTCCAGATGAAGTATGGACATCGGCATTCACATTTTACAGGCATATCGGCATCTATGCCTACCGAACGCAAACGCTGCAGGATATTTCCCAGCTTCCGCCCGCCCCGCCCGAAACCGCTGAATCGCTGGAGCAGTTGCGCTGGCTATGGAACGGATATCCCATTCAAACAGATATCACTGATTTTGAAACCATTGGCATTGACACCCCCGAAGACTTATCAAAACTTACCAACATCTCTTGAAAAAGCGGTTTCAACCCTTTATCTTAGCGCTGCGTTTGAAAGGGCGTAACTTTTAATCAGCCGGAACCGGAATTCATTCAGCACAAATTGTTTAACCCGGCCCCTTTGAAGCAAAACCGTTGTTATGGATCTTGAAAAGTACATCAGCAGCCTGCTGTTTGAGCACGATTGCGTGATTATCCCCGGTCTTGGAGGGTTTATCGCCAATTACACCCCGGCCACCATCCATCCGGTAACGCACACCTTCATGCCCCCTTCGAGGCAACTTGCTTTCAATGCAAGGTTATGCAACAACGATGGTATCCTGGCCAACGCCATTGCTTCCGGTGAAGGAATCACCTATGCGGAAGCCAACAGGCTGATAGAGTCAGCGGTGAACGGGTTATTGAACGTACTGGGCAAAAAAGGCGAAATCGTAATGGCAGGAATCGGGCGCCTGACTGCAGACCGTGAGAACAACCTGCGTTTTACTCCTGAAAAGGGATCAAACTTTCTTGATGATGCCTTCGGTCTTGTTCCATTTACTTCCGAGCCTGTTAACCGTGAAGGCCTTCAGGAAAAGATCAGCCGCAGCCTGACCGGAAGCCGGGCATTACCTGCCATGCGCAAACTTCCTTCCACGCTCAGGTGGGCCGCCATACTGCTGCCCCTTGCTGCCATTTCGGTCTGGAGTGCGCTGAATACGGGAGGTCTGACCCGCCTGAAGAACAATTATGCCTCCCTGATCCCGGCGCAGTCCGAATCGCCGGTCCAGGTGAATACCGGTAACCCTGAAGTGGCAACCTATACGGTAAGCCCGGCCGAAATCACCCCGGAGCCTGTTTCAGCCCCTGAGCCTGCCGAAGCCGTAAAGCCTGACATTTACTTTGTAATTGCCGGGGCTTTCAGCATTCAGGAAAATGCCGAGAAATTGGTCAGCGATCTCAGGGCGGAAGGTTATGATGCTTCCATCGCAGGGCAAAACAGCCGGGGCCTTTACCATGTAAGCGCCGCCGGATTCAGTAACAAAGATCTGGCAATCAGCAAGGTGAATGAACTTCGACATGGCAAATTTCCCGATGCCTGGCTGCTGACACGCAGGTAATCCTTAAAAAAAATTCTTACACCTGATCCGCTGTTTTACTGCAGTTAAGTTGCTGTTTGCTATTTTTGCAGGCCAATAATCCCGGACATCCACAGTCCGGTCATAATCATCCCATCGTTGAGCAAGAGAAAATTAGACCGATTCGCGGAAAACGCCACCTTTCCGCACCTTTTCCAGCCGGCATTCGAGGAACTGGTCCGGGGTTTCGATCAGAAAGGCAAGTGGCACGGTTTTTTCGGAAATGAAAACCCCGTCATCCTGGAACTCGGATGTGGCAAAGGGGAGTACACCGTTACCCTTGCAGAAAAATATCCGGAAAATAATTATATTGGCGTTGATATCAAAGGGGCAAGAATATGGCGGGGCGCCAGGACGTCGTTCGAAAACGGTTACCCCAATGTGGCCTTTTTGCGCATGCGCATCGACATGATACTTAACGCCTTTGCCCCGGGAGAGGTAAACGGAATCTGGATCACCTTTCCCGATCCCCAGCCTGCCAAAGCCAGAAAACGGCTGACTTCACCCATGTTCCTGAACCGGTATAAGACCCTGCTCAAACCCGGCAGCATCATTCACCTGAAGACCGATAACCTTGCATTTTTTGAATATACACTCGAAACAATTGCCGCTGAAGGCCATGAACTGCTGATGCATACGTTTGATCTGTACAACAGCGGATTAACGGAAGATGTGATGCTCACACAAACCCATTACGAAAAGATATTTCTCGCACAGGGCATTCCTATCAAGTACCTGAGATTCAGATTAAAATAAAAACGGTGAAAGCAGATGCCCAGGCTTCTTTCTTTGAAAATGTCTATGAGGTCGTAAAACTGATCCCTTACGGCAGGGTAACTTCTTACGGGGCTATCGCTGCATTTCTGGGCAGCCGGGGCTCTGCACGCATGGTAGGGTGGGCGATGAATGCCTCACACGCTTGCCCGGAGCCGGTTCCTGCACACCGGGTGGTTAACCGCAACGGCTTGCTTACCGGCAAACATCATTTCGGCAACCAGGATCTGATGCAACAACTCCTTGAGCAGGAAGGCGCTGTGATAGAAGATGATAAGATTCTGAATTTCAGAGAGCTATTCTGGGATCCTTCCCGTGAACTGGGATACTAATTCACTCACTTCCGCATTTCACGGGCAATACCACCCCAACCGTTCGTTTGAAGCACTGCATCACAGGATTCTAAAAAATCATCCAAAATGCTGCTGCCAATCAGAAATGTGACCCCTGGCGCCGGTTCGCGCTCCGTGCGCACATATACCGGACCGGTGTAAGGCAGGGAAGTATTGTAAGGCGCTTCATGGATCTCTTTTTCCGGCCGCAGCACATAACTGCTTCTGGCGGCCACAGAACGCCCGATACCGGCCAGCCGGAAAACGTCTGCACGCTGATCAAAAACAAAGGCAGGCGCCCCGCTGTAACCTTCACTAAAAGGCGCATCGGTCATCAGCAAACCGTCTGATGCGCCAGGATTACTGATTAAGCCGGAAGTCATCATAAACCTTCCCGAAGGATATCCGGTCAGCCAAACCCTGTCGCCCCAGGATAGTTTATTCCCTTCCGCCATGGGAACAACTGCACGATCATCCCCGGATGTGAGCGGAATTTCGAGCAGGGCCAGGTCATTGGCGGGATCAGCGGCAAGGATTTCGGCCCTGCAATGCAGATTGTTGCCGCTGACCTGAATTACCTGACTTGTCTTTACCGACAAGCCGAGCAGGTAGCGTTGTCCGGATGCATTGGCATTGTCATCATAAGTAAATACCGTGTCGGGAAAATCAATGGTGTGCGCACAGGTAAGCAACAGGGCTTTACCTTCACTGACCTTAATGGCAAAGCCGGTGCCGCTGTATGAATCGTTGTGAACAAGCCGGGCCTTAACCACCGAAAAATCAAAGTCCTTTCCGGAAAGGTCATTCAGTGTAAGGCCGCTTCCCTGTTCAAAAACCTGCGATTCGTAAGTAACATAGGTTACAATTCTGTAAACCCGGAGCGTGAGGTTTTCAAACTGCCGCTGCATCGGATTATTTTCAAATACAGAGGCCTGCCCTGTTTCACCGTTGTTGTGCTGAACCGGTGAGGTAACCCGGCATCCGCATAGCATTAGTGCAATACATAAAACTTTTAACAAGCGGTATCGCATAGCTGATTATTGAAAAATGACCCGCCGGAGCCAATCCTTAAAATTTGCACAGCAATACAAAAGCACTGTGGTTCCATTCTGTCTCACAACCTGATGACCTTTCGGTATGCAATCTTATCCCCGGCGGTGATTCTTAAAAGATAAACGCCCGGGTTGATGCCGTTCAGGTTGATCCGTGAGCCGATTCCGCGGATATGCTCCGCAAGGATGAAATTTCCTCTGATGTCAAATAATTCAGCCAGTACCATCCCGGTGTTGGCTCCAGTCTCAACGACCAGAAAATCCTTCGCTGGAACAGGGTAAATGATTGTATTATCTGCCAATTGCCTGGCATCAGCCGCCAGGGGCTGCCCATCCCAACCAGCCATGCGGGCCAGCATCCACCAGAGCGCTTTTGCAAGCCTGACGGCCCCCTTTTCACCGATATGATCGCCGTCTTCAACATAACCTCCATCCAGATCTATCAGATTATCAGCGTGAATTGCCTGAAACTCCTGCGTTAACCCTCCGAAATCGGTCCACGAAACCACCCTTCGCTCCCCGGCATCGTTCCAGCAAAGAATATCGGCATAATCAAAAAGGATTCGACCGGCATCTGCCTTGACAAAATTCCTGATATATTCATGTTTAACAAAGCGCTGATACCCGTTTTCGCCGAGGTTTTCATTTGCATCCACAGGGCCGGTGGTGTAAAAGATTTTTGTCGGGTAACCGTTGGCGATGCAATGCGTATTGTACCCATCGGTGGCACTCAGATAGGTATCCATGCATACTGAGTTATCAGTGAGGGCGAAATCCCCGGCATCCAATCCCCAGCGTTTGCTCCCTTCCGGGCCTGCCGAAGAACGCCCCGCCCACCTTACCTGGTAAACGGGATCTGGGGTTCCGGCCGGCCAGTTGTTGCTGGTCATGTCCCAGCACCAGCCGAAGCCCATGGCAGCAATGGCCAGGTTATTCGTATTGCAATGGGTGAGGTGGTCCCGTGTACGGGTCAGCGCGGTAGCATTGGTAAACCAATCCTCCTCTCCGTAGCTGTAAAACCATCCGCTGCTGTTGTTCAGGTCGCCCCAGGTGGCACTGCTCAGGCGCATGTAGGCATTGGTGTAACCTTCGGGGGTTCCTGATTCCCTGATATTGACCTGGAATCGCGGATCCAGCTCTTCGAGCAAACGGCAACCGATTCTGTATCCCTTTGAGTGAGACTCCCCGGCCACAATCACCCACATCTCTTTCACCTTATCGATATATTGCTGCGGAATCTGATCATACTTGTCAACCACTGTATGATCGGCAATGATCTGTGCATGAATCCCTTCAATCCTGCATATCATCAACAGCACTGACAATATCCATATACCCTTCGGCAGCTTCTTCATCCGCAATAAATTTACTGATCTATTTGAATGATTATTACAAAGATAAGTCAAAACCCCAAGTAATACCAGCAGATAAACGGCTTTTTGGAAAAACTGCAAACGCCGGCGCATTTCCAAAAAACCCTTATCTTTACCAAATCTAAATTAATACAAACTTTACTGCCATGGCTTTCTCTAAAGAAGACGTTATCAATGCTTTAAGAACTGTTAATGACCCTGACCTGAAGCGCGATCTGGTCTCGCTGAACATGATAGAGGATGTACAGGTGGAGGGCAACAAAGTTTCTTTTAAAGTTGTACTCACCACCCCCGCCTGTCCGCTGAAGGACAAGATCAAAAAAGACTGCATTGCTGCCATTCAGAAACTGGTTGACCCCTGGGCAGAAGTTAATGTGGAGATGACTTCGAGGGTAACCACCCGCCGGGCCGACAAACAGCCGCTGCTGCAGGGTGTAAAAAATATAATTGCGGTAGCCTCAGGCAAAGGTGGCGTAGGTAAATCGACCGTAGCCGCCAACCTGGCCGTGGCACTCGGACGCACAGGCGCCAGGGTGGGACTCATTGACGCCGATATCTACGGGCCCTCCGTTCCCCTGATGTTCAACGAGATGAATACCAAACCGGCTGCCGTTGAGAAAAACGGGAAAGCATATGTTGTTCCGGTTCGTAAATATGGGATAGATATTCTGTCGATCGGCTTTTTTGTGGATCCTGCCAAAGCCCTTGTATGGCGCGGGCCCATGGCCAGCAATGCGCTGACCCAGCTTTTCAGCGAAGCCGACTGGGGCGAGCTCGACTACCTGGTTATTGATATGCCCCCCGGAACCGGCGACATTCACCTGACCATTGTGCAGCAACTGCCTGTAACCGGCGTATGCATCGTTACCACGCCACAGGAAGTGGCGCTTGCAGATGCCCGGAAAGCCATCGGTATGTTTACCCAGGAGAGCATCAACGTTCCCATCCTCGGCCTGATTGAAAATATGGCATGGTTTACCCCGGCCGAACTGCCTGAAAACAAATACTTTATTTTCGGAAAAGAGGGCGGCAAACGCCTGGCAGAAGAGCACAACATCCCGCTGCTTGGCCAGATTCCGCTGGTACAGGGGATCTGCGAATCGGGCGACAAGGGCAGTCCCATCGCGCTTGATTTCAGTTCACCGGTATCTGAAGCCTTTGTCAAACTGGCTGAAAATACTGCCCAGCAGATCGCCATACGCAATGCCACCCTGGCTCCGACTAAAATTGTGGAAATCACCAAGTAACCCATCAAACCTTTACCCTAAATCACAAAAAACATGTCAAACCACGAAGAACTGACCATAAAAGTCAAAAACATCATTGAGCAGATCAGGCCTTACCTGCAGGCCGACGGCGGCGATATCAGCTTTGTTGAACTAACCGAAGACAAGGTGGTAAATGTTGAATTACAGGGCGCCTGCGGTTCCTGCCCGTTCAGCCGTATGACCCTTAAAAACGGCGTGGAAGAAGCCGTAAGAAAAGCCCTGCCCGAAATCAAATCGGTGGAAGCGTTGAATATGTAATCCATTTTTGCTCAACCCTTTGCACAACTATTTTTTAACATCCTGTTGCGTTAATAAGAGTTTGCTGTAAAAGTGGATGCAACATGAATCATTCAGCCCCAAAGTATTTACAAAATAGCTTTGGGGCTATTTCTTTTCCCGACAAAATGCGCTGACTGAATTTCGAACCCAGATATTCAAATGCGGCATTTATCATTGCCAATGGAAGATAGCTTTCATTACTAATGGAAGATAGTCTTGCGTTTCAAAATCTATTTCACAAAAGATGAAAATTGATTACTTATTGTTATTCATCCAGTTATTTCTATCCATTTTAGTTGTTAGAACGTAGTTTTATTAATCCGTAACGGGTATAGTATGTACTCATAAAATTATGCTGGTAAGTAGTCAATATTTTTGGGATTACATTCCAAAAACTATCTCTTTTTTCAAAGTTTTGGGATTTCATTCCAAAAAGTATCCATCCTTACAAAGTTTTGGGATTCTATTCCAATAAACCTGGTAGAATTTCAGCGGTTGTAATTCCGAAAGGCCATAAAGTATCAATTAATAAGGCTTTTTTGATCTTGTTGTACTTATATGATAAAACTGAATCCTTAACCTTTTTCGTTCCAAAACGAAAATGGTTATGATTTTCTTCGTTTCAAAACGAGAAAAGTCATGTTTGCATATATTAACCTGTGTATTTCCCCACAATCGGCATACGCCGGCCCATACCGAAAGCCTTGGGCGAAACGCGCAGGATGGGTGGAGTCTGATACCGTTTCCACTCATTTGTATTCACCATTTTCAGCACGCGGGCAACCAGTGCCGGGGCGAATCCCATTGCTTCCAGTTCCCTTTTTCCCTTACGCTTCTCTATATACTGGAATAGCAGTTGGTCGAGTACATCATATTCGGGCAGCGAATCGCTGTCTTTCTGTCCGGGCCGCAGTTCAGCCGAGGGCGGTTTTACGATTGAGTTCATCGGAATAACTTCCGTGATCCGGTTTATATAATGCGCCAGTCGGTAAACATCGGTTTTGTAGACATCGCCGAGCACCGAAAGCCCGCCGCACATATCGCCGTATAGGGTGCCATACCCCACCGCTGCTTCACTCTTATTACTGGTATTCAATAGAATATAACCGAATTTATTGGCCAGTGCCATCAGGATCACCGCCCTGATCCGTGCCTGCATGTTTTCCTCGGTTAACCCGAATGGCAAATCCTTGAAAAAAGGCTGCATGGTGCTTTCAAGTGTATGGAACGTATCTGAAATCGGGATGACCTCATAGGGACAGCCCAGGTTGACCGCCAACACTTTTGCATCTTCAACGGAATGGTCCGATGAAAATTCAGAAGGCAGCAGGATGCCGTGTACGCTCTGCGGACCAAGCGCTTCTGCAGCCAGGGCAAGGGTGACCGCAGAATCAATACCGCCGGAAAGCCCGAGTATCGCCTTACCAAATCCCATTTTCCCGAAATAATCTCGGATGCCGAGCACCAGCGCATCATGAATCAGGGCGATATCGCGTACTTCCTCGGCTATCTTAACTTCAGGCGCAACCGGTGCATTGTACCAGGATTCACCGGTTTCAATAATCTTCATTCCTTCCTTAAAAAAAGGCAGGGCTTCCCGGATATTTCCACCGCTGTCGCAGGCCATGGAGCCACCGTCAAAAATCAGCTCGGTCTGGGCCCCGGTATGATTCACATAAATCACAGGCAATTTATATTTCAACGCATTATCCCTGAGCACCCGCCTGCGGGCAATTGCCTGGTTGTAATGAAAAGGTGAAGCGGCAATATTGATAATCAATTCCGGTTTCATTGCGAACGCCTCATCCAGCGGAAACCTCCGGTAAAGCGGAATATCCCCGGTGTTCCAAATATCTTCACAAATGGTAACAGCCAGGCGGGTCCCGTTTACTTCAACCACTCCTGATCCGGTCGCCGGTTCAAAATAACGGTATTCATCAAACACATCATAATTGGGCAGCAGGCTTTTATGTACCAGTTGTTTTACCTGCCCGCCGTCAAATATCCAGGCCGAGTTAAACAGCGGCTTTCCCCTGCCGGTGAGGTTGCGCGAAGGCCCGCCGACAATCGCAGCGATGCCATGGCATTCCGCAGCAATTTGCTGCATACATTCTTCCGACCTGCTGATGAAGTCGTCAAATTCGAGATAGTCGCGGGCGGGATAACCGGTGACGGCAAGTTCTGCAAAAACAGCCACTTCGGCGCCTGAACGTTGAGCCAGACGCAGTTGTTCAATAATTTTCAGGGTGTTGCCATCAAAATCACCTATGACGTAATTCAGTTGCACCAATGCTAATTTCATAAATCATCCGGATTAAGAGGGACGAAATTACGCAATTCTGAAGCTTAAAACTGACAACAGGACCGATTCAGCGAAATATACCGCAAAACCGCACTTTGTGGCATAAGTGCCACACCGGGAGCAAATAATTCCCGGGTATGCACACTCGTAAAATCCGAAGATCTGCCAGGGAGATGAACCGGCAGCAGCTTAAAAGAGTATGCTATATCAGAAAAGTTCAGAAGATAATTCCAAGGGTAATTTCAAAAGCGTTTGGTACTGCATGATGCTCAACGGTGCTGTCTACCTCATTATCGCCCTTCAGCACATCGCTCAATCCGTTCAAAAAATTGATGCCGGCAACCAGCGCTGTGGAGTTATCAATGGGGTATTCCACCCCTGCGCCAACCACCATGGAAACCCTGAAAAGATTGGTTTGTGAATCAATGGTACGCCAGTCTCTGTTTACCGTTGATGGAGGGGTTACCGATTTAAAACTGTCTTTCGCCTTTGAGCCTATCCTGACCCCGGGCTGCAGACCGATTTGTCCGAAAAAGCGAAAATCCCCGATATCATTGGTTTTCATCTTGATCAGCATGGGAATATCAATATACTTAAGCCGGTACTGCCGGTTCAACACCCCGATGTTGAAGGATTCGATATCCGGATATGATATTTTACCATTGTGGAAGGTGACGTTAAACCCTGAAGAGAATGCGTAATTCTCAGCAAAGTAAAAATCGGTAATCAGCCCCCAGGAGATGCCGGGAACAGCACCTTCGGAGGAGTAGTCTTCAGCATCCGTCCGCAGCCAGCCAATATTCGGGGAAACTTTAACACCCATGGCGATCGATTTATACTGGGCGAACGCACCGGTAAAGGAAACAAATAAAAGCAATAATGCAAGGAGCAGCGTTCTTTGTATCAATTTCATAATCGGGAAATTTAAGTATTTTTACAAAAATACAAACCTTTTGCCACAATAAATAAGAGGAATGGCAAGTTTATTGTTATTGACAAATTAAACTGGTCATTTGTTTATTCAGACAACCTTAACAAAAAAGCAATGAAAAAGTATCTGATCGCAATACTTGTCCTTTTCGCTTTTACCTCAACCGCGCAGGTTCCGTATTTTACTTTCGGCCCCAAGGCCGGTGCTTCATTCTCCAGATTCAACGCTGATCAGGACCAGATAGAAGAAGAAATGAAAAGCTCCCTTCATTTCGGCGCATTCGTCAGGATAGGCGACAGGGTTTACCTTCAGCCGGAACTGCTTTTTATGAACCGAAAGGGTGATCTTTCTCAAACAGAGGTGGCCGGCAGCACGAAATCGCTGCACATAAAAACGCTGGATATCCCCGTTTTACTCGGCGGCAAACTAATTGATACGGATCTTTTCAATGTCAGGATTCTGGCCGGTCCGGTTGCATCGCTTGCCGTTAATAAAGACATCAACAGTGAAAACTGGGAAAACACCCTCACCGGTGATGATATCCGTGCCGCCAATTGGGGCATTCAAACCGGCGCCGGGGTGGATCTGCTTATGTTCACCATAGACCTGAGGTATGAATTCGGAATTTCCGACTTCTCAAAAAACGAAGGCCTGACACTGAAAAACAATATGTTTACCGTAAGTCTTGGCTGGAAAATACTTTAGGTTGCCTTTTTACGTTTAAAAACCCCTGCCCTCCCCATGTCAGGGGTTTTTCGTTATTTTGTGCCGGATAAACACCAATCTTTCAGGTATAATGAATTCCAGACTTGCTACACTGATTTTCCCAGCCCTTCTCCTGTTTGCTGCCTGCACCGGCAATAACACGGAAAAAAAAACCGCGTCAGACGGCTCAGATTCATCATCATTCACGAATGTGGAAGAAGGATTCAGGATCAGGCGGTACGAACAGGTATTGTTTGGCCCGGGTGAAGCCGGTTTGGAAAAAAGGCTCAGGGCCGTTGCCCCTGATTATGCTGTTTTTCTGGGAACCGGAGATATCGGCGATGAAGAGGTAAATCAACTGAAATTGTTTATCAGTGATCCTCAGAACAAAGCTTCCTATGAGTCGGTAATGCAGCAGTATCCTGACCTGGGATGGCTTGAAAAAGAACTTGAACAGGCCTTTGGAATATTCGAAAAGGAAATTCCGGGAGGCAGGAAACCACTTACCTATTCCTATGTTTCGGGATACGATTTTCATTTACCCGTCAAATATGCCGATTCGGTACTGATCATTGCCCTTGACATGTATCTCGGGGAGGATCATGAAATGTACAAGAAACTGGGGATTCCGCTCTATCTATCCCGGCGTTTTACCCGAGACCATATCCTGCCTGATGTGATGAAAGAAGCGGGTATGCTGCTGATTCCTGAAAAAAGAAGCGCCTATACCCTGCTTGATGCAATGCTAGAACAGGGAAAAACCCTCTATTTTACCGATGTTACTACCGGAAATACAGAAGATCAGTTTAAAATCGGCTTCACTGCAGCGCAACTGGACTGGTGTGTTAAAAATGAGCGCAATCTCTGGCAGTTTATCATTGAAAATGAGCTGTTGTATAAAACTGATTCGAAAGCAATGAGTATGTTTATGGTAGACGGTCCGTTTACATCCTCCTTTTCGCAGGAATCGCCGGCCCGCACCGGAGCCTGGCTGGGCTGGCAGATTGTAAAAGCCTATATGAAAAAGAATAATGTGAGCCTGAAACAACTCCTCGACAACGTCAATTCACAGGAAATACTGGAGAAATCAGGCTATAAGCCAGGAAAAGGATAATCAGAACTTCATATCCCTGAGCTGCATACGAAGATGGGCCTTGCGCAGCACCTCCAGCTTTTCTTCCCTGGTGAGGATGGACCAGTTGGCTATTTCATCCAGATTGCGGAAACAGCCAACACACATACCTTCCTCATCAAGCCGGCAAACCCGCTTGCAGGGAGATTTTGGCTCAGGGATTACTTTTTCCGGTTCCACTAATTATTGTCGTTTTGATCATTCTATAAACCTGTAAGATATCTAATTGTTCACAATGATAAAATAAGGTTCCTGTCATGCTTATTTCAGGAATTCAATAAATGATTTTCAAGACTTGTTGAATGGACCGGAAATTTTTCCTACATTTGTATGATATTTTAAGATACTAATATTCAGTAGATTAAATAGTTGCTTCAGGTGTCATATTTTACGGTAGCGGTAAAAGCGGCTCAGTTCCGTTTCATACGTGAAAAATTCTGATAACATGCTCGTAAAAACATTCGGCAGTTCAATCATAGGCATCAATGCAATCACCATAACGGTTGAGGTGAACATGGACAACGGGATACAGTTTTTCCTGGTTGGTCTGCCCGACAGTGCCGTTAAAGAGAGTCACCAGCGGATTGAAGCCGCGTTGAGAAACAACGGGTATAAAATTCCCGGAAAAAAGATCGTCATCAATATGGCGCCGGCCGATATCCGCAAAGAGGGATCGGCCTACGACCTTACCATTGCCACAGGAATCCTGGCCGCGTCGGAGCAGATAAACCCGGCTACCGTGGGTAACTATGTAATCATGGGCGAATTGTCGCTCGACGGCGGCTTACAACCCATCAAAGGGGCGTTGCCCATTGCCATAGAGGCACGCAGGCAGGGTTTCAAAGGCTTTATCCTTCCGAAACAGAATGCACGGGAAGCGGCTATTGTGAGCGAACTTGAAGTTTACGGGGCGGAGAACATCCTGGATGTTATCCGGTTTTTCAACGGAGATGCAAGCCTTGAAAGGGAGATAGTAAATACCCGTGAAGAGTTTTATGCCCAGCTGAACGAATATGAATTTGACTTCTCGGATGTTAAAGGTCAGGAGAACATAAAGCGTGCGCTCGAAATTGCCGCTGCCGGAGGTCATAACGTAATCCTGATTGGTCCACCGGGCTCGGGTAAAACCATGCTGGCCAAGCGGCTTCCCTCCATACTGCCGCCGCTCAATCTTCATGAAGCATTGGAAACCACAAAGATACATTCTGTTGCCGGAAAAATGAGCCGCCATGCCTCCCTGATTTCGGCACGACCATTCCGCAGTCCGCACCACACCATCTCTGACGTGGCCCTGGTCGGCGGCGGGTCGAATCCCCAGCCGGGAGAAATTTCACTAGCGCACAACGGAGTGCTGTTTCTTGACGAATTGCCGGAGTTCAAGCGGACCGTCCTCGAAGTGTTGCGGCAACCGCTTGAAGACCGGCTGGTAACGGTTTCGAGGGCGAGGCTCACCGTGGAATATCCCGCAAGCTTTATGCTGGTAGCCGCCATGAACCCCTGCCCCTGCGGCTTCTACAATCATCCCGACAAGGAGTGCGTTTGCGCACCCGGGGTTGTGCAGAAATACCTTAACAAAATATCCGGCCCCCTGCTCGACCGTATAGATATACAGGTGGAAGTAGTGCCTGTGCCTTTCCGTGAACTTTCGGATGTAAGGATTTCTGAAAAAAGCGATGCAATCAGGGAAAGGGTGGTAAAAGCCAGGCAGATACAGGAAGAAAGATATAAAGAGCACAAAGGCATTCATGCCAATGCCCAGATGAGCAGTAAAATGCTGAGAACCATCTGCAGGATAGACGAAACCGGGCACACCCTGCTCAAAAATGCCATGGAAAAACTGAGCCTCTCGGCACGGGCATACGACCGCATCCTGAAGGTGGCACGCACCATCGCCGATCTTGACAACAGCCCTGACATCCGGCCCGACCATCTGGCTGAAGCCATACACTACCGCAGTCTCGACAGGGAAACCTGGGGCCTTTAGCTGACTAACCTCAACCTCACCGAAAACATGTTGAACAAAATAAAGATACTTTTCAGATTTCTGACTTACCGACTGAAAGCCAAAACAAAACATGCGGTCCACTCCCCTTTCGTTTATGATTTTATCTGCAATGTACTGGAAGATAAAACTGTTTACCCTGACTATAAAACTGTTGAACAACAGGTAATCCGGCTGAGGCGGAATCCCAACAGCATTGAGACCGTGGATTTCGGTGCACGGAAGGGAAGGACAGGTTATACAACAAAACTGAGGAAGGTAAAGGAAATCGCAGCAACCACCGGTATCCCCCGGAAATATGGCCGGTTGCTGTTCCGCATCGTTAGGTACTTCAAACCGGAAACAATGCTGGAGCTGGGCACATCGGCAGGCATAAGCACTATGTATCAGGCCATCGCCGCACCCTCTGCCACGATTAAAACGATAGAAGGCTGTGCATCCACTGCTGCGCTTGCCCAGGAGAGCCTGAATTCGGCCGGGTGCAGCAATGTTTCGCTGGTGATGGGAAATTTCAACAAAGTATTGCCCGAAACGCTCGGGTCGCTCCTGAAGGTTGATTACGCCTTTATCGACGGAAACCATACCTACGAAGCCACCGTGAATTATTTTGGCGAAATTGCAGCGAAGTCAGGGAACGATGCACTGCTGATTTTTCACGATATTCACTGGTCGGCAGAGATGGAAAAAGCCTGGGAGGAAATTATCAAACATCCGCGTGTAACAGTCACAATTGACCTGTTTGACATGGGACTGGTATTTTTCCGCAGGGAACTGAGCCGGCAGCACTTCGTAATCCGGTTCTGAAAGCTGTATAAATAACATATAGTCCGCTCATTGGCCAAAGCAGAAGGCCGAAGTGAAGAGGTTGAAAATTTAATCATCCCCGCTTTTACAATTATTCCTAACTTTGTTCGTTGTGAAGTAAACCAGGACCATGAACCAGGAAGTTATTAGGCTTGACGGGATCACCCGTTTTTTTAAAGTAGGCACCGAAGTGGTGCGCGCCCTCAGGGGAGTGTCCCTCACCATTAAAAGAAATGAGTTTGTCGCGCTTATGGGGCCTTCAGGTTCGGGTAAATCCACCCTGATGAACCTGCTGGGCTGTCTCGACACCCCGACTTCCGGAAGCTACTGGCTCAATGGCAAGGATGTCAGCAAGCTGGAGGACAATGAACTGGCAGAGATCAGAAACAAAGAGATCGGATTTGTTTTTCAGACATTCAACCTCCTGCCCCGGCTTACCGCGCTTGAGAATGTGGCATTGCCAATGATCTATGCAGGTTCGCCCAAACCTGATCGTTTGGAACGGGCCATGCAGGTGCTTGAGGATGTAAAGCTTACCGATCGCGTGAAACACAAGCCCAACGAACTATCCGGGGGTCAGCGGCAGCGTGTGGCGATTGCCCGGGCATTGGTGAACAAACCCTCCATTATCCTGGCCGACGAGCCCACCGGTAACCTTGATTCTGTAACTTCGGTTGAAATCATGGGATTGATTGAAGATATTCACAAAGCCGGGAACACCATTATCCTGGTCACACACGAAGAAGACATTGCCCGCCACGCCCACCGGATCATCAGACTTTCTGACGGACTGGTCGCCTCCGACGAGCTCAACTCCAATATCCGGACCATGGATTTTTACAAGCAGAAAGTTACTGCCGGATGAACAATTAGCAAATCAACTTGTTTAAGATTTTCTAATTAATATTAAACATTTCGATGGATTGCGACTGGAAAATTTATACCAGAACCGGCGATAAGGGACAAACATCACTGATCGGCGGTACCAGGGTGCCCAAGTATCATGAGCGCATTGAAGCTTATGGCACGCTTGATGAACTCAATTCCTACCTCGGACTGATCCGCGATCAGGGGGTAGATGCCAGCATTCATGAACTCCTGCTTGAGATCCAGGACAGGATTTTTACCGCGGAATCGCTGTTGGCCGCAGATCCCGCTAAAGACCTCAGAACGCTTCCAAAACTTTTTGAAGAGGATATCCTTTTGCTGGAAAATGAGATTGACAAAATGAATGAATCCCTTCCGCCTATCAGTTCGTTTATTCTGCCCGGAGGGCATCCCATTGTTTCGCACTGTCATATTGCCCGGTGTATATGCCGCAGGGCAGAACGTCTTACCATAAAAGTGGTGGAAAATGAGGTCTCAACTTTACAGGGGGAAATGGTAATCAGGTACCTTAACCGTCTGTCTGACTACCTGTTTGTACTGGCCCGCTGGTTTTCACATACGCTTAATGCCATTGAAACACCCTGGAAAGCAAGAACTTAATAAAAATTAAAAGTAAACATGAACCAAATGTTTATTTGAAATGTTTTTGACTTGCTTTTGACTATAATTAGAGTATTTTTGCAAAAAATTAAACCCGTTAACTTCTGTAAGAATGTATTGGACTTTAGAATTAGCCTCTAAACTGGAAGATGCTCCCTGGCCGGCTACCAAAGAGGAACTGATCGACTTCTGCATCAGGTCAGGAGCGCCAATGGAAGTTATTGAAAATCTTCAGGAGATTGAAGATGAAGGAGAAGTTTACGACAGCATCGAGGACTTGTGGCCTGATTATCCTTCCAAGGAAGATTTCTTCTTTCATGAAGATGAATACTAAAACACAACAGCCGCTGACAAAATGTCGCGGTTTTTTTTTGCAATTCAATCCCCCTCTTTTCCGGCTTTGATGCATGGCCTGGAAAATTCATCCGCATTTTTACAGGAAATTAGGCTAACTTTGCATCTGTTTGAAAACCCCGGCACATTTTTGGTACTTCCTCTGCGCCGGACAGGCACAAACCGAATAAACATCAAAAGCAATTCCATTGCATAATTATATCAGACATGCTTTCATTTCTTAAGAAATTCCTCGGCACCAAATCCGAAAAAGACATCAGGGAAATCACCCCTATCCTCAATAAGATAAAGGAAATATACCCCGAAATAGAAAAACTCAGCAACGATGCACTCCGCGCCAGAACTGAAGGTTTCAGAAAGCGCATTGCCGAGGCAGTCTCAGGAAAAGAGCAGCAGATCGCCGGTATCCGTGAAAAGATAGAAGCCGAACCTGATATGGATATGGACGAAAAGGAGCGGTTGTATGAACAGATTGATCAGCTGGAGAAGGAAGCATATCAGATCACCCAGGAGGTTTTGAACGACATCCTTCCCGAAGCTTTCGCTGTGATGAAAGACACAGCCCGGCGTTTTAAGGAAAACGAGGTGATTGAAGTTACCGCCACGCAGAATGACCGCGACCTGGCTGCCCTGAAAGCCCATATTGAAATAACGGGCGACAAGGCTTACTTCCATAACCGCTGGACTGCCGGCGGAAACCTGCTCACCTGGGACATGGTACACTATGATGTTCAGCTTATCGGCGGTATTGTGCTGCATCAGGGAAAGATCTCCGAAATGGCTACCGGTGAAGGAAAAACACTGGTCGCCACCCTGCCGGTTTATCTGAATGCACTGCCCGGCAAAGGCGTGCACGTGGTTACGGTGAACGATTACCTTGCCAAACGTGACTCGGAATGGATGGGGGTGCTTTATGAATTTCACGGCCTTAAAGTGGACACCATCGACAAGCATGAGCCCAACTCTGAAGCCCGTCGAAACGCCTACCTTGCCGACATTACTTTCGGGACCAACAACGAATTCGGATTTGACTACCTGCGCGACAACATGACCCGCAATCCCGAGGAGATGGTGCAACGCCCGCACAATTATGCCATTGTGGATGAGGTTGACTCCGTGCTGATTGACGATGCACGTACCCCCCTGATTATTTCGGGGCCTACCCCAAGGGGAGACAATCAGGAATTTGAACAACTTAAACCTGAAATCAAGAAGCTTTATGAAGCGCAGCGTAACCTGGTAACCAAACTGCTTGCCGAAGCCAAATCGCTGCTTTCCGATGGTGCCAGTCCCGATAATGAGAAAAAGGGCGGGGAACAGCTGTTCAGGTCCTATCGCGGACTGCCTAAAAACAAAGCGCTGATCAAATTTCTGAGTGAACCCGGCATGCGTGCCCTGATGCAGAAAACGGAAAACTTCTACATGCAGGAGCAATCCAAAAACATGCACATCATCGATGATGAACTTTTCTTCGTGATTGACGAAAAGAATAACACCGTTGAACTTACCGAAAAGGGCATCGACCTGATTACCACTTCCTATGAGGATCCGAAGTTCTATATTCTGCCTGATATCGGCGCAGAGATTGCTGAGCTGGAAAAATCAGGCCTTAAGGAAGATGAGAAGCTGGAGAAGAAAAACGAACTGATGCGCGACTATTCGGTGAAATCGGAGCGTGTTCACACCGTAAATCAGCTGCTGAAAGCCTATACCCTGTTCGAAAAGGACGTCGAATATGTGGTAATGGACAACAAGATCAAGATTGTTGACGAACAAACCGGACGTATCCTCGAGGGACGCCGTTACAGTGACGGCCTGCACCAGGCCATCGAAGCCAAAGAAAGTGTGAAGGTGGAAGCCGCTACCCAGACTTATGCTACGGTTACGCTTCAGAATTACTTCAGGATGTACAAGAAACTGGCCGGTATGACAGGTACCGCTGAAACTGAGGCCGGGGAATTGTGGGATATTTACAAACTGGATGTGGTGGTGATTCCCACCAACCGTAAGGTTATCAGGGACGACCGTGAGGACCTGGTTTACAAAACCAAACGGGAGAAATTCAACGCGGTAGCCGATGAAATTGTAGACCTCATCAACAAGGGCAGGCCGGTGCTGGTGGGAACCACCTCGGTGGAGACCTCCGAGTTGCTCAGCCGCATGCTTACCCTCCGCAAAATAAAACATAATGTACTGAACGCCAAGCTTCACCAGAAGGAAGCCGACATCGTTGCCGAGGCAGGACAGGCCGGCACGGTTACCATTGCCACCAATATGGCGGGTCGTGGTACCGACATCAAGCTGGGCAAAGGGGTAAAAGAAGCGGGCGGTCTGGCCATCATAGGTACCGAACGGCACGAGTCGCGCCGTGTTGACCGGCAGTTGCGCGGCCGTTCAGGTCGACAGGGAGACCCCGGAAGTTCACAGTTTTTTGTTTCCCTAGAAGATGACCTGATGCGCATGTTCGGATCGGAGCGCATCGCCAAGATTATGGACCGTCTGGGCCTGAAAGAAGGCGAGGTGATTCAGCATTCCATGATCACAAAATCGATCGAAAGGGCGCAGAAAAAGGTTGAGGAAAACAACTTCGGCATCCGTAAACGGCTGCTTGAATATGACGATGTGATGAACTCGCAGCGCGAAGTGATCTACCGGAAACGCCGCCATGCCCTTTACGGAGAACGTCTGGCCGTGGATGTTTCAAATATGCTTTACGATGTCTGCGAAAGCATTGTTGCCAGCCATCAGGAAGACCGCGACTATGAAGGATACCGGATGTCGTTGCTGAAAACCCTGGCTACGGAACCGGGAATTTCAGAGGATGAATTTCTCTCCCGGAATAAACAAAACATCACTGAAGAACTCTTCGACAGGGTTTATTCAAATTACCGGACCAAATGTGAACACCTCGCCCAACGTGCCTATCCGGTGATCAAGGATGTTTTCGAAAACCATCCCAGGTATGAAAATATCGCCATTCCCATCACCGATGGGATAAAATCGATGCAGGTGGTTGCCAACCTTAAGAAGGCTTACCTTGACAAGGGGCGAGAAATTACGCTGGCTATAGAGAAAGGCGTCACCCTTGGCGTGATTGACGATGCCTGGAAGGATCACCTGCGCGAGATGGACGAACTGCGCAGTTCGGTCCAGAATGCCACCTATGAGCAGAAAGATCCTCTGCTGATCTATAAATTTGAGTCGTTTGAATTGTTTAAAACCCTTATCCAAAAGGTAAACAGGGATATCACTTCCTTTATCATCAAAGCAAACCTGCCGGTACAGGAGCCCTCGCAGGTAAAAGAAGCCCATCTTCCCCGCCGTTCCGACAACAGCAGGCTGAAGGAAGAGCGCACCGATATGCTCAGCCAGGCAGGCCGTACCTCACAGCCACAGGTTACCGCGCCGGTAAGGGTGGAGAAAAAGGTAGGACGCAATGACCCCTGCCCCTGCGGCAGCGGAAAAAAATATAAAAACTGCCACGGACAAAATGAATAACCACGGACGGTTTTCCTTAATTTAACGCACTCAAACTACACCTTAAATGCGATGAAGAAAATCTCTACCCTGCTTTTTGCCCTGACTTTGTTCGGGTTCAGTTCGCCCGTCAGCATGAAAGCCCAGCTTGCTTACAGTCCTTTTCTTGATTCGCTTATCCAGCTGGCCGACCATCAGTCGATCCTGTTGCTGACCAGGCAGCTGGCAGGAGATACAACCGTCTTAATCGACGGCATACCCACCACCATCATTTCGCGACATTACAACAATCCGAACAACAGCAAGGCAGCCGACTTTATCTTCGATAAGTTCACTGAATACGGCTACACCCCTGAAGTCCACACTTTCAGCAACGGTCGGGGAGAAAATATCATCGCCACAAAAACCGGGACGAAATATCCGGACAAGGAATTCATTATCTGCGGGCATTATGACAATATGCCATCAGGATCTGTTGCACCCGGCGCCGATGACAACGCCTCCGGTACGGTAGCCGTGCTGGAAGCAGCCCGCCTGCTGGCGCCGTTCGACGCTGAATATACCATACGCTTTGCGGCCTGGGACGAAGAAGAGATCGGACTTGTGGGCAGTTATGCCTATGCCCAGCGTGCGGCCAACCAGGGTCAGCAGATCCTCGGGGTGCTGAACCTGGATATGATTGCCTGGGATTCGGACAATGACTATACGTATTCGATTGCAACCAATACCCTTTCCCAGGGATTTACCAATGATTTTCTCAGGACCACTGCATACTACCAGCCCCAGCTGAATCATAACTATTATTATACTACGGCCAGCGACCATGCCTCTTTCTGGCAATTTGACTATCCGGCCATGCTGGCCATTGAAGACTGGTACGATTTCAATGAATACTATCACACCCCCGGCGACGACATCGACATCCTCAACATGCCTTATTACGTTGCTTTTGTCAGGGCTTCCATTGCCAATATTGCAGCGCAGGGATGGGATCACCGATTTTATTTTCATCATGATCCGGTAGTTTCGGGAAACTCTGTGGAAGAGCGCGAAGCGGTGCTTATTGTAGAAGGCTCGCATCCGGTGGATATTCTCAATTATCCTCCGCGGTTATACTACTCAGGAAACGGTTCCGGCTTCGATTTTGTCACTCCTTATGAAGTGAGCGGTGACACCCTTCGCTTTATGATTCCCGGTTTTGCATTCGGAACAGAAGTAAGCTATTATTTTGCTGTCCAGGATTCTCTGGGAAGGCTTACAGCCTCCTACCCTGCCGGAGGGCTTGGCATTAACCCTCCGGGAACCCAGGCACCCGAATCTTTCTTCGTTTATGTGATCGACAACATTTTCTCCGCAAATACCTGCTCAACTACCACCCCGGTTGAAATCATTGACTACCAGAACACCTACGACCTGATAACGGTGGAATCCACCGGCACGGTGATGGATGTGGATGTGAACCTTGACATAACGCATACCCGTACAGGAGAGCTACGGCTGATTCTTACCGGGCCCGATGGCACGGTATCCATGCTGAGCGACCGCAATGGCGGAAACGGGGACAATTATACCAACACCACTTTCGACGATCAGGCCGAGATGATGATTACTGAAGGTACGCCGCCTTTCACCGGCCGGTTCCGCCCGGAGATGGCCCTGAGCGCCTTCAACGGGAAAACAGTTTCGGGCGACTGGCAAATCCGTATCAATGACGGAGGAGCAGGGAATACCGGAACGCTCAACAACTGGTGTCTGCATATCTTATACCTTGATCCCACAACCGGGCTTACGCTGAACGGGAGTGCTGAAGACGAATATCTCGGGCAGAATTACCCCAATCCCGCCAAAGGAACAACCACCATTGAGTTTAAGCTGAAGCAGCCCTCGGATGTTCAGCTGATTATATACAATATGCTCGGACAACCGGTAGCGCAGCTGGCAAACGATTATTTCAACGCCGGAAACCACCTGATTGTGGCCGGCCTGAATCAACTGACGCCTGGTCGCTATTTTTATCAACTGAAAACCGACCGGTTCAGCAAAGTGATGCCCATGGTCATTATCCGATAATAATAAACTGCAATGAAATACAAACGGATTCTTTTAAAATTAAGCGGTGAAGCCCTGATGGGTAAACAGCAGCACGGCATTGACCCTGAAAGGCTGTCGATGTATGCCGGAGAAATCAGTTCGGTTGCCAGTCAGGGTGTTCAGGTAGGCATCGTAATCGGCGGAGGCAACATTTTCAGGGGGTTGCAGGGTGCTGCCAAAGGTATGGACCGCGTACAGGGCGATTATATGGGCATGCTTGCCACGGTTATCAACAGCATGGCGCTTCAGGCCGAACTGGAAAAACACGGCATGAAAACATGTTTGCTTTCGGGGATTGCCATTGATCCCATTGCAGAGGCTATGAGCCGCCGAAGGGCCATCGAAGCCCTGAACGGGGGAAATATCGTGATTATCGCCTCCGGTACAGGAAATCCGTTCTTTACCACCGATTCGGCTGCAGCGCTCCGCGCGGTAGAGATAGAGGCTGACGTGATTATGAAAGGCACCCGTGTTGATGGTGTTTATACGGCAGATCCCGAGAAAAATCCGGATGCAGAGAAATTTGACACCATCTCCTTTACCGAAGTCTACGAGAGGGGACTGAATATCATGGACCTCACCGCCATCACCCTGTGCCGCGAGAACAGGCTTCCCATCCTGGTTTTCAACATGAATATCAAGGGAAACCTTCAAAAAATCATCGCCGGTGAGCCGGTCGGCACCCTTGTAAAGGGATAAGTTTTGTAAATAGACATCAGCCTTGGATTAAAACGGCTTGCTTTTGTATATTTGCAGCATCATTGCCTAATGATTAATGATCAGAAAAACCAATCAGACAATGAACGAAGAAGTCAGATTTATACTGGATGAAACAGAAGAGAGCATGCAGGGGGCCATCAGCCACCTCGAAAAGGAATTTCACAAAATCCGCGCCGGGAAAGCCAGTCCCGCCATGCTCGAAGGTGTCAGGGTAGATTATTACGGAACCTTGTCGCCCATCGATCAGATATCAAACATCAACACCCCGGACCCCAGACAGATCATCGTTCAACCGTGGGAAAAAAATATGCTGGGACCCATTGAAAAAGCCATTCTGGCCGCTAACCTGGGCTTTAACCCCCAAAACAACGGGGAAGTGCTTCGCATTGCCGTCCCCCCGCTTACCGAGGAGCGCCGCAAGGACCTGGTGAAAAAAGCCAAAGCAGAAGTTGAAAATGCAAAGGTTACCGTGAGAAATCTCCGCAGGTCAGCCATAGATGCCGGAAAAAAACTCGAAAAAGAAGGAGTCCCCGAAGACGAGATCAAACAACTTGAAAAGGATATCCAGACTTTGACCGATAAATTCTCGGCTAAAATTGACAAACTCTTCGAACTGAAAGAAAAGGATATTATGACCGTATAATAGTTTTCAATTGCCATATTGAATCAGGGCCGGAACATGATATGACCGGCCTTTTGCCTGTCTGCATTTTCCCTGTCAGAAATCAATAGCATTGCTGATTATCCTCTTTTTCTTATTATTATCACAATCTATTAACCTCATATATTCTCCCCCCGATTATAAAAAATATTTATATCTGTTGACAATTCCCTGACAAATCGCTTATCTTTGAATTAATAAATCAAATACAAAGGATACTTTCGTTGGTTTGAGCAACGAAATCCTAAGGGGGCTCAGTTATATAATTGACAAAGAGTTTGTTACATTCAACCAACTGTTTGTGTTTATCCTTCTTTATTAAAGGAGAATTAACCTGATTGTTGGCAACTGGTTTTACTTGTGGCCATAGACTGATCCTTCCGGTCCGGAATCAATTACTTTCCGGAAAGCACTCTCTCCTACCCGTTTCAAACTCTCATTTTATTTTTATGTCTCCTGGTGAGCATCTTTAATTTCAGTTATATGAAAAAATCGGTTTTTGCATTTGCTTTATCACTGCTGGTGTTTACAGCAATTTTTCCGGCTTCTGCCATTGGAGAAAATATCAGTATTAAAAAAGGCGGAACTAAAGTTTCTATCCCTGAGGGATCATATACCGGAGTGGTTTTCAGGGCCACTGTATCGGGCATTGGTTTCAGCGAAGTCAATACATCTGAAGGTTTTTTTACCCTGCTTAATATAAAGGAGTTCGGGTTGAGAAATGCGGAAGGGGAGCCGGCACTGCCCGTTTACCGGAAGCTGATAGAGGTCCCCCTGGGGGCTACATATTCTGTCAGGATCAGACACAGCCACATCACGGAAATCGACCTTGGTCAGCACGGGGTAAGATTCCCTGTATTTCCTGCCCAGCCGCCCTTGTCGAAAAGCGATGATCCCGACAAGGTGCCTTTCATTATAAACAAGGTTCTATACAATACCGACCGGTATATTGAAGATGAACTGGTCACAGTGACCAACATTGGTCTGATGCGGGCTCTCAACCTGGCAAGGGTCGATATTTCACCCGTGCAATATAACCCGGTAACCCGGATGCTGAAAATCTATGATGATCTGGAAATCGAAATTGTTTTTGAAAATGCCGATATTCAGGGTACTGAAGAATTGAAACTGTCCAAGGCATCTCCCTATTTTATCAGCACTTACAAAATGGCGGCAAATTACAGGTCGCCCGGTCCGGAGGATGCCCTGATAACCAGCGCACCGGCAACCTACGTAATTGTTTCGGATCCGATGTTCCAGTCAGCATTGCAGCCTTTTATACAGTGGAAGGTTAAAAAAGGATTCAATGTCATACAGGCATACACCAGCAATCCGGCCGTGGGGACGACCACAACATCCATAAAAACATACCTGCAAAACCTTTACAATACGCCGCCGGACGGATATGCCGCTCCGAGCTTTGTGCTGTTTGTGGGCGATGTAGCCCAGATTCCGGCGTGGTCAGGTTCAGCCGGATCGCATGTTACCGACCTGAGGTACTGCGAATACACCGGCGACAACCTGCCTGAAGTGTTTTACGGACGTTTCTCGGCCAACAATCCGGCGCAACTGCAACCGCAGATCGATAAAACCCTTGAATATGAGCAATACCTGATGCCCGACCCCTCTTTCCTGGGAGAAGTGGTGATGGTAGCGGGAGCAGATGCAGGCCATCAGACATGGAGCAACGGTCAGATAAATTATGGAACTGAAACATATTTTAATGCAGCGCACAACATCCTGTCGCATACCTACCTGCAGCCTGAACCTTCCGGAGGCAACTACTCGCAACAGATCCGTAATAATGTATCAGACGGCGTGGCCTATGGAAATTATACGGCACATTGCAGCTCCAGCGGCTGGGCCGATCCGTCCTTTACCACTGCACACATTCCGGCGCTGACCAACCAGGGAAAGTACGGATTGCTTGTCGGGAATTGCTGCCAGTCGGCAACGTTTGATGGCACCTGCTTTGCCGAAGAAATCCTCAGGGCCGAAAACAAAGGAGCAGTCGGTTATATTGGCGGATCAAACAGTACTTACTGGGATGAAGATTTCTGGTGGGGCTGCGGATTTAAAACAGTTGCCCTGAACCCCGTGTACGATGGCAATCATATTGGTGCATATGACGGCACATTTCATGACCATGGCGAACCAACGGATGACTGGTTCGTTACCCAGGGACAAATGGTGGTATGTGGCAATTATGCCGTGGAGGAATCAAATTCAGGCATGAAAACCTACTATTGGGAAATCTACCACCTGATGGGCGACCCGTCGCTGATGATCTATTATTCGGTACCGCCACCGTTGAGTGCAACCTATCTCAACACCCTGATGATCGGGATGAATTCGCTGACTGTTACCACCGAAGCCTATGCAACCGTGGCCTTATCCGGCAATGGCGTGCTGCTCGATGCAAAGGTAACAGGGCTGTCAGGTTCGGTTACGCTGAACTTCTCCCCTTTGAGCGCACCGGGCAATCTGGACATTGTGATTACAAAACAGAACCGGCAGCCGCACACAGGCACCATTCAGGTGATACCCGCGGAAGGGCCGTATATCGTTTACACGGGCAACACCATCAACGACCCGCCACCCTCAGGAAATAACAACGGAGTCATGGATTATGATGAAACCAACCTGCTTTCGGTTGACCTGAAAAATGTTGGCGTTGAAACTGCTGGCAATGTTGTTGCAACTTTATCCTCAGGCAGCACTTTCATTACCATAACAGACAACAATGCAGTTTACGGCAACATTGCACCCGATCAAACGGTATCTGTTCCTGATGGGTTCTTAGTCAATGTAGCCAATAATATCCCTGATCAGCAGGTGGTAGCTTTTACGATTTCTGCAACCGATGGAACGGACACCTGGAACTCAAACTTTAACATCACAGCCAATGCGCCGCTCCTGACCATCGGTGCGATGACCGTGACCGATAACGGACCGGGGTGCAACAACGATGGCATTCTTGATCCCGGCGAAACGGCCGACCTGGTGATCGCATGTTCAAACAACGGGCACAGCGCCATTTCCAATGTAAACGGCCTGCTGGAAATAGCCGGCGGAGCCAGCCCCTATCTGACACTCAACAGCACATCTTACAGCCTGGGCTCTCTGAGCATCGGCGGAACAGCATCAGCCATTTTTAATGTAACTGCTGAAGCTTCCGTTCCGCTGGGCACTCCGGTTGACCTGTTGTTTACCCTTTCAGGAGGAGCAGCCTCACAATATTCAGTTCAGGAAACAAAGCAGGTAATCATCGGCCTGATTCCGGAGTATAATATGGCCGACGCAAGCATTACCACCTGCACCGGATATTTCTATGATTCGGGAGGAGCAGCTGCACCATACGGCGATAGTGAGGACCTGACCATGACGATCTATCCCGCAACTGCGGGCAACCTGATCCGTCTGGAATTCTCTGCTTTTTACACTGAATCGGGATATGATTTTCTGAGCATCTATAACGGAACCAGCACTTCCGCGCCCCTGATGGGAACCTGGAACGGCACATCCGGCCCCGGTACCATCACTGCTAACAACTCACCGGGTGCCTTGACCATCAATTTCACCTCCGATGGCAGTGTGACCCGCGACGGCTGGGTGGCTTCCATCAGTTGCTATAACCCTGCCCAGCCACCGGTAGCAGAATTTTCAGCATCCACTTCATCTCCGGCTTTAAATTCTGTTGTGATCTTCTCTGATCTTTCGGAGAATGTGCCCACCTCATGGGTCTGGAGTTTCAGTCCGGCGGATGTAACTTTTGTGAACGGAACTACAGAAAACTCCCAGAACCCTGAAGTTTTATTTTCAAACCTGGGCTTTTACAGCGTTACCCTGACTGTTACCAACGCCTATGGATCTGACACTAAGGTTAAAGCAAACTATATCAATGTGGTCAACTGCACCTATTGTGAGACATCCTACTCCAATCTCTCGGATGACTTTATCAGCAATGTGCAGCTGAATACCATAAACAATGCGAGTGGTTCTACTTCATATTCCGATTTCACTTCCATTGCCACTGAACTCACACCCGGAACAACATACCCGGTGTCGGTAAGTGTAACAGTAAACGGTTCATGGACCCAGCATTGTATCATCTGGACAGACTGGAACAACAACTGCATTTTTACCGATGCCGGGGAAGCTGTTGACCTGGGACAAACGCCGGGCACTCAGGGAACGCATATCCTGACCGGGAATATTACGGTTCCTGCAAATGTACCCCCCGGCACATACAGGATAAGGATAGCTGAACGTTTTTCGACGGACCCGGGCCCATGCGATCAGACAACCTACGGGGAAGCTGAGGACTACACCATTATTATTCCTGCATTGAATAAAACGCTGAATCTGACCGTTTTCCTTGAAAGCCTTTACAACGGCAGCGGTACCATGCGCAAAGCCCGGAATGCCGGAGGCGACCAATATCCGGGCAACACCGCCGACCAGATCACTGTTGAACTTCACAACAGCTTGAATTACAGTGACATTGTTTATACAGAACCCTTTGTCAGCCTCAGCACTACAGGCGAAGCAGTGGTTGAAATCCCGGCAAACCTGAATGGAAGCTATTACATTACCATTAAACACCGAAACAGCCTGGCGACTACCTCAAAGCTCCCTGTTTCTTTCGGAACCGATATCATTGACTATAGCTTCGATGGCCCAACCCAGGCATATGGCAACAACATGCTGCTGATGACCGATGGCCATTGCGCAATCTTCGGCGGCGATGTAAATCAGGACGGCTCGGTGGATACCGCCGATATGACCCCGGTGGACAATGACGCTTCCGATTTTGCTACCGGTTACCTGGTTACCGATGTAAACGGCGACGGCACGGTGGATACCGGGGATATGACGATTATTGATAATAATGCAGCCACTTTCACAGGGACAGTTACGCCCTGAAAACCGGCCATAACAGGGATTTGATGACTTTTTCAATAAAAAGTTCAACGCAGTGAGGAATCCGAAAGAATATTGGATAAAATAAAGGGTTGTGGTATTCACACAGGCAGCTGAAGGCAGGGGGGCATTGAGAAAGGCCAGACAGAGAACCCGGGGGCAGATCAGATAGTAAAGAGCGGTAAGAGAGGAAATGCGTGTTTTTGATTACGGATGGTTCAGAAAAGTACTATTTCGTTACTGGTTACCTATTTATAATTTTAAAAACGAAGAACCGGGATTGATAAAAACAGAAAGTCCTGCTATCCGAATTCTTAAATTGCCGGGGTTGATAAATTTGATTCGGTCAATGTCCGGCCGGTAATATAAGTATTTCTGATCACGGGTTATGCCGGGAGGGTTTATGCAGTAACAACAATCAAAGAAAAAATACCAATGAAAAGATCACTTACGATTCAATTACCGGGAATAATTCTGTTCATGATTATCGCAGGAACTGGCCATGCCCAGCATTTCAGTTATCCTGATGCCTGGAACAAACATGGATTTTCACTACAGGGCAATCACCGGGATTTCGTTGAAGTCAGCTATTCGATCAATTCGTTCTCCCTGGAGGACCTCACAGTTGAAGGGAAAGTAATGAAGGACATTTCATTGCCCGGCAGTTTTCTTTTCAACAATGAAGGGGCGCCTGATCTTCCCGGTAACGGAAAGTTATTAGCCATCCCGCAAGGGAGCGTGCCTTCGCTTGAAATTATCTCCTCACGAACCGAAGAGATGCACAATGTAGAGATTGCCCCGGCACCCAGAATACCTAAAGATGATGAGAATATACCGTTACAGTACGCTGAAAACAAGGAAATTTATTCAACCGACGCCTTTTATCCCGCACAACCGGTAATTATTTCAAGCCCTATGAAAATCAGGGGAGTTGATGCCGTAATGTTGGGAATTACTCCATTCCAGTATAATCCGGTAACAAAAGAGCTGATCATATACCGCGATCTGAAGGTAAAAATCACTTTCAGCGGCGGGAATGGCCATTACGGCGACGACCGTCTGCGCAGCCGCTGGTGGGACCCAATTCTCGAAGATGCACTTTTCAATCGCTCATCCCTGCCGGCCATTGACTACAACAGGAACATAACATCCGGAGGCCCGACCGAAGATACCGGGGCCGAATATCTGATAATTACACCAAACGGGGCCGATTTTGTGCAATGGGCCGATTCCATAAAAAAATTCAGGACCGAACAGGGTATTACCACACTTATCAGGACACTTTCGCAGGTAGGGGGAAATACAACCACCGCCATAGAAACATACATTAACAATGCCTATAATACCTGGACAATTCCTCCGGCTGCAATACTCTTGCTGGGCGATTACGGGACCGACGCTGGCAACAGTGTTATTTCACCGATTTATGACAGTTATTGCGTTTCGGATAATATATACGGAGATGTTGATGGCGACCACCTGCCTGAAATTTCAATGGCCAGGATAACTGCCAACAATGCCGCACAATTGGCTGTGATGGTTACAAAATTTCTGAATTATGAACGCAACCCGCCTACCAGTGCTGATTTCTACGACCATCCCATCACAGCCCTCGGCTGGCAGACCGAACGGTGGTTCCAGATCTGTTCAGAAACGGTTGGCGGCTTCTGGAAAAATGAGTTGGGGAAGAACCCCGTGCGCATCAATGAAGTTTATGAAGGCAATCCTTCGGGTGATCCCTGGTCAACAGCCACCAATACCAGCACGGTTGTTAACTATTTCGGTCCATCGGGGCTTGGGTATATCCCTTCCAGCCCGCAGACCCTCGGAAACTGGACCGGTGGTAATGCCACTGACATCAACAACGCCATCAACAGCGGGGCATTTATGCTTCAGCACCGCGACCATGGCATGGAAACAGGCTGGGGGGAGCCCTACTATGTCAATTCAAATATCAATGGACTGGCAAATACAGACCTGACCTATATAATGTCGATCAACTGCCTTACCGGGAAGTACAATTATTCAAGCGAATGTTTCGCGGAAAAATTCCACCGCTACACATACGGCGACAACAATGCCGGCGCTTTGGGCATCATGGCGGCCTCGGAAGTTTCGTATTCCTTTGTGAACGACACGTATGTATGGGGAATGTACGATAATATGTGGCCTGATTTTATGCCGGCCGAAGGCACTACCCCTGCTTCGAGGGGTATTTTGCCGGCCTTCGGAAATTCAGCCGGGAAAATATTTCTTGCACAATCAAACTGGCCCTACAATACAGGGAATAAAGAGGTTACCTACAATCTTTTTCATCATCACGGAGATGCTTTTCTCACAGTTTATTCAGAAGTGCCACAGTATTTGAGTGTGGCGCACAACCCTGTTCTGTTCGCCGGAGCCAATTCCTTCAGTGTCACGGCCGATGCCGGATCCCTGATAGCCTTAACAGTAAACGGTGAAATCATCGGGACCGGAACAGGCACCGGTTCGCTGCTCAGTATTCTGATCCCTCCACAAGTACCACCTTCGCAGATGGTTGTTACGGTAACCAAACAAAATTTTTACAGGTACCGCGCGCTGGTCGATGTTATTCCTGCCGAAGGCCCTTATGTTGTATTTAATGACGTTGAGATCAGCGACCCGTTGCCAGGTGGAAACAACAATGGCCATGTGGACTACGGTGAGGACATCCTGCTTTCCGTTGCACTGAGAAATGTTGGTATCGAAACAGCCCTGAACGTGGTTGCAGATCTTTCAACAGCGGATCCGTACATTTCCATTACTGATAATTCGGCAGTATATGGAAACATCAATCCCAATGAAACAATTACAGTTGCAGACGGATATATGCTCCAGGTGGCCGATAACATCCCTGACCAGGAAGTGGTTGCTTTTACGGTTTCGGCGACAGACGGGACAGACACCTGGAACTCAAACTTTAACATCACAGCCATTGCACCGCTTCTGACCATCGGTGCAATGACCGTGACCGATAACGGACCGGGGTGCAACAACGACGGCATTCTTGATCCCGGCGAAACGGCCGATCTGGTGATCGTATGTTCAAACACCGGGCACAGCGCCATTTCCAATGTAAACGGCCTGCTGGAAATAGCCGGCGGAGCCAGCCCCTATCTGACACTCAACAGCACATCTTACAGCCTGGGCTCTCTGAGCATCGGCGGAACAGCATCAGCCATTTTTAATGTAACTGCTGAAGCTTCCGTTCCGCTGGGCACTCCGGTTGACCTGTTGTTTACCCTTTCAGGAGGAGCAGCCTCACAATATTCAGTTCAGGAAACAAAGCAGGTAATCATCGGCCTGATTCCGGAGTATAATATGGCCGACGCAAGCATTACCACCTGCACCGGATATTTCTATGATTCGGGAGGAGCATCTGCACCATACGGCGATAGTGAGGACCTGACCATGACGATCTATCCCGCAACTGCGGGCAACCTGATCCGTCTGGAATTCTCTGCTTTTTACACTGAATCGGGATATGATTTTCTGAGCATCTATAACGGAACCAGCACTTCCGCGCCCCTGATGGGAACCTGGAACGGCACATCCGGCCCCGGTACCATCACTGCTAACAACTCACCGGGTGCCTTGACCATCAATTTCACCTCCGATGGCAGTGTGACCCGCGACGGCTGGGTGGCTTCCATCAGTTGCTATAACCCTGCCCAGCCACCGGTAGCAGAATTTTCAGCATCCACTTCATCTCCGGCTTTAAATTCTGTTGTGATCTTCTCTGATCTTTCGGAGAATGTGCCCACCTCATGGGTCTGGAGTTTCAGTCCGGCGGATGTAACTTTTGTGAACGGAACTACAGAAAACTCCCAGAACCCTGAAGTTTTATTTTCAAACCTGGGCTTTTACAGCGTTACCCTGACTGTTACCAACGCCTATGGATCTGACACTAAGGTTAAAGCAAATTATATCAATGTGGTCAACTGCACCTATTGTGAGACATCCTACTCCAATCTCTCGGATGACTTTATCAGCAATGTGCAGCTGAATACCATAAACAATGCGAGCGGCTCAACTTCATATTCCGATTTCACTTCCGTTTCAACGGAACTCACGCCAGGAGAGACATATCCCGTATCTGTAAGTATTACGGTAAACGGCGCATGGGTCCAACAATGCTTTACCTGGATTGACTGGAACAATAACTGCAGCTTTACCGACACCGGTGAAGCCATTGACCTGGGACAAACGCCAGGCACGTCCGGCACGCATATCCTTTCCGGAAATATCGCTGTCCCCGCAGGTCTGCCGCCCGGAAATTACCGCATGAGGGTAGCCGAAAGGTACAGCAGTAATCCGGGCCCATGCGATCAGGCAACTTACGGGGAAGCGGAAGACTACACCATTATTATTCCTGCATTGAATAAAACGCTGAATCTGACCGTTTTCCTTGAAAGCCTTTACAACGGCAGCGGCACCATGCGCAAAGCCCGGAATGCCGGAGGCGACCAATATGCGGGCAACACCGCCGACCAGATCACTGTTGAACTTCACAACAGCTTGAATTACAGTGACATTGTTTATACAGAGCCCTTTGTCAGCCTCAGCACTACAGGCGAAGCAGTGGTTGAAATCCCGGCAAACCTGAATGGAAGCTATTACATTACCATTAAACACCGAAACAGCCTGGCGACTACCTCAAAGCTCCCTGTTTCTTTCGGAACCGATATCATTGACTATAGCTTCGATGGTCCAACCCAGGCATATGGCAACAACATGCTGCTGATGACCGATGGCCATTGCGCAATCTTCGGCGGCGATGTAAATCAGGACGGCTCGGTGGATACCGCCGATATGACCCCGGTGGACAATGACGCTTCCGCTTTTGCTACCGGTTATCTGATCACTGATGTAAACGGGGATGGTATGATAGATACAGGAGATATGACCATTATTGACAACAATGCGGCGGCCTTTGTGAGCAGCATCACGCCATAGATCCGGTCATCCGCCGCCATTTCCGGAAATGAGAACCTCAAAGAAAAGTTAGCTGATGCATAAAAAACCCCGGGATGATTAACCTGAAAGCCTGAGCAGATATGCAATTCATTTACAATATCATTATTACCTTTTTGTTGCTGGCCCTCTCCTCTGTTTCGGGAGGCCAGCCCGCACGGCAAAACCTGCAGTCAACTCCGGGAATAAACAAAGCTGCTTCCATCGACACCCTGATCGAGCGCAGCGGGCGGATGGCGGAGGAGAATCCGGACACGGCATTCGTAATGGCCGGCAAAGCGCTGGAAATGGCGACGGAAATCAATGACCTGCAACGGCTCTCGCTGGCAGCAAGATGGATGGCTGAGGCCTGCTACTACAGAAACGATTACCTTAAAGCCATCGATTTCTACCTGCAATCAGCCATGTACAGTTATGAAATTGACAGGGATTCTTCCGGATTCATGGCCGAAAGGCTTACCGATGCCGCCTATTGTTACCAGGAGCTGGGTATTTATGACAAGGCGCTGGAATTGAATTCCGCTTCTTTGAGAATACAGCAAAGACTTGGCAATCAGACAGAAATAAGCAATAACCTCTGCAACATCGGCACCAACTACTTTTTCAGGGCGCAGTACGATAAGGCGGTAGATTACTTCAACAGGACGCTTTCTATAGACAGAAAAAGCGGAGACTCTTCCGCCATTGCCATTTCGCTGAATAACCTGGGGATGGTATACAGCCGATGGGGTAAGCACCGCCGGGCGTTGGAGTTTTATACCGAAGCGCTTGAACTTACCTCAGAGGAATCTAAAAAACCGGTTAAGCTCAGTAATATCGGCATGGCCTGGTATAATCTGAAAGATTATGAAAAAGCGCTTCAGTACCTTAATCAGGCGCTTGAAATTGATATGAAATACAAACAACCCATCCGGGCGGGAGTCAGGAAAAATGAAATCGGCAGCGTACTGGCTGCGATGGGACGATATGCTGAAGCTATCCGTTTGCACGAGGAAGCGCTGGCCGTTTTCAGGTCAGCTGGCATCCTGGAATCCCAGATCATTACCCTGGCAGATATGGGTGACTTATACCGTAAAACAGGCAATATCCTGGCAGCGGAAGCCTGTTACAAAGAAAGCGCCTCGATTGCATCGCGCAACCAGTCGTTACACCATCTGAGCCGCAGTTACAAAAGCCTTTTTGAGCTGGCGAAAGAACAGGAAAACAGCGACCTTGCATTAAATTACTACCTGGATTACTCCCGGGTAAAAGACTCCATTTTCACAAACGAAACGAATGATCTTATCTCCCGCTACGAGATTATGTATGAAACTGAAAAACATGAAAAAGAAAACCAACTGCTGTTAAGGGACAATGAGATCAAGGCAAGAAGGCAGAAAATGCTGCTGATTTTTACCGCAGGACTATTGCTGCTGCTGATCATGGCTTTGAGTCTTTTCAGGATAAGGTCAAAATACCTTAATCAACAACAACTGATCCTGCAACAGGACAATTATCTGGCAAATCTTGAAATTGCCCGGAAGGATACAGCGAATCAGGTACTGGAGGAGAGGATATTCGCCGAACAGCAGATCAACAGGCTGGAGCGGGAGAAACACATGGCTGAAATTGACGTAAAAAACAATGAACTGGCCAACTCACTGCTCAATATTGTCAGAAAAAATGAAATTATGTATGAGATCCGGGAAAGGATCCGGACATCCGGCAACGGTGATGCCTTAAATGAACTTGTCCGGTTTATCAATTCAAATACCGACACCGATCACAACTGGAAAAAGTTCAGGCTTGAATTTGAGCAGGTACATTCAGGATTTTTCGACCGGCTGAAGGAAAACTATCCTGATCTTACCGAGCACGACACCCGCCTGGCAGCCTGTCTGCGCATCAACCTGAGTTCCAGGGAAATTGCCGGTATGATGAATGTATCTATTGAGACCGCGCATAAAAACAGGCAACGGCTGCGAAAAAAAATGAACCTGCCTCCCAGTTGCGACCTGACGTCCGAGCTGAAAAAGATCTGAACAAAGATTCCTGCTGCAGAAAATATTCATTTTTGTCCCCCTCTTTGTCCCTCCCTAAAATTTGCTGAACCCTTTGTTGGAGGCTTAAATTTGTGTATCCGGCACATTCAGCTATGACCACCTGCTCCATGATTACGTTTCACCGGGCCACCTATGATGATGGCTTCGGTTTTTCATGTATGCAGGCTGCCTATAAGCTGGGCATCCGCGGGAGAATGGACTACAGCCCCCAGCAGGGGGTTACTATCCTGGCTGAAGGGGAGGAAGAGAGCCTTTCGGCTTTTATTGACTGGATCAACCAGCATGCCGGCCTTATCAACCACTTCAACAATCAGCAACTAAACCGCCAGCCTTTCAACTACAAAGAATTCGACATCTACCGGCATACCGCTTAGCATTTGATAAGTATTGATTTATACATTTTCGCATTATATAAAATACTGAAATCATGAAAACACTGACCCGCCTTAGTATGGTGATGGCCCTGATGCTGATCACATTTTTTTGCCCCGGACAAACCGCTGAACAGGCACCTGAGAAACCGGTTCCACCCACTTTTGGCAGCCTGGATTACTGGCAGGAGAAAATTCAGGACAGAGATATCAACTTCTTTGAACTTAAAAATGAGTTTCATGACTACTGGAAAGATAAAATTCCGGTCAAGGGTTCCGGATACAAGCAGATAAGCAGGTGGCTGACGCATAAGGAGGCCTATGCCAATCCGGATGGTACACTGCGGTTGCCGGAGGACGATCTGCAACAGGCATTGGAAATTATGCAGCAAACCAATTCAATGACGATTTCCGGAGATTGGTCTTACGCGGGTCCTTTTCAGCCAATCAATTATGTAAATGAAACGACCACTACTACCGCAGCCATGGGGCGTGTAACCACAATCGGGTTCAACCCTCATGATAACAATACAATTTATGTAGGTGCACCCCTTGGAGGGTTGTGGAGATCCACTAACTATGGTGATAGCTGGGAAAACATGAATACAGATATCATTACCTCTTTGGGCGTATCAGCAGTCGCAGTGCACCCGACGGATCCCAATACGATTTTTATTGGTACAGGAGACAGGGATAGTGAGAATACCCTTGGCAAGGGGATTTACAAATCAACAGACGGCGGCCTTACCTGGGAAGCCAAACCATTAACAACAAGGCATGATAAAATTGTACATAAAATTTATTTCAACCCAACCAATCCGAACATCATGACTGTTGCCTCGAACTATGGAATTTTTTACTCTGTAGATGGCGGAGAAACCTGGCAAAAAAGACTGATAGCTTACATCATTGATATGGAACAAAAGCCGGGAGAACCTTTGACGCTTTATGCCGTTAGTAAAACAACTTTCTACAAATCAACAGATTTCGGATACAACTGGACCGCTCAACTGACGCAGACAACCCACCGGATGGCGATAGGGGTCACGGCAGCAAACCCCGAAAGAGTGTTGCTTTTCACCACCAAAGATTCAAAGTTTCACAGAGTCTATCGCTCATCCAATTCTGGTGAGACGTTCGAAACAATTTATTCAACAGGGATTACTCCGGGCGACAAGCAGGGAGGATACAATCTGGATGTAATCATAGACCCCAACAATCAGGATATCGTTTATGCAGGCATGATCAACTTTTACAAATCAACAGACGGAGGCGTAACATTTGTAAACCAGGAACCTGTTTATGCGGATGACCAGCATATTTTTGAATTTCATCCTGTAACCCACCGGCTTTATATCGGAAATGATTCAGGCATCTGGTATACAGACAATGGAACAGATTACTACTATTCAAGCAACGGGCTGAATATCACTTCAAGCTACCGCATTGATGTTTCGGCACAAAATCCAAACCGGATTATCTCAGGGAATCAGGATGCAGCTACTTTTATTACACTAAACAGCACTACCCATAAAGTTTGTGGCGGGGATGGCATGACCTGCCGTTTTGATCATACAGATGAAAATTATATATATACAAGCAGTCAGGAAGGAAATGTAAGAAGAGCTACAAATGGAGGCGTTATAGATTCCCTGTACAGAACCATTGCTTCAAATGGCGTTAATGGCATCACCCAAAAGGGGAACTGGCAAACTGCATACGCAATCAGCTATTTTAATCCCAACATGATGTTTTACGGGGCCCACGATGTTTATTGGAGTAACAACATCAAAACAGCCAACCCTGACATTGTGACTTTCTTTCAGATATCCGACAACATAGCAGGTACCGACATGGGCACTACCATTGAGTATATGAAACAATCCAGGGCGCAGGAAAGTCTTCTTTACATTGCTTACAACAACGGAAGGATGTTCCGGACGAGTAACGCACTTGACTACTCTCCCGTCTGGGTGGAATTAGAGCAACCCAATGACATGGGTGGTGTAAGATTTGAAACGCATCCGACCAACCCGAACATTGTTTATATTGTAAAAGGTATCAATATTTACCGTTCCATCAACAGGGGCAACAGCTGGCAGGACATCACAGGCAACCTGACCGAACTGGGCAAGTTGTCCATTGCCTATATGAACGGCTCCCCGGAAGGATTGTATGTTGGGACCACCGCCGGGGTATATTATAAAGATACGACTATGACAGACTGGGTGCCGTTTAAAACCGGGCTTCCACTGACCCAGGTAAAAGATATGGTCATCAATTATTCAACCACGCCGGCTCAGCTTTTTGCAGGAACTTTCGGCAGGGGCATCTGGAAAACAACGGTATTACCCTCCTATGTACCCGATATTTACTGCGGTACCGAAAATACTACCACCATCAACGGAACCTACGTAAACTCTTACAATCAGTACCATACCAGCCAATCGATGGTTACCATTAACCAGTTCAGTTATGGATACTACCTTTCAGAAAATAATGTTATTTCAAACAACGACAATTTATTGCTTCAAACCGAAGTTTCCAACATTGCTCCGGGGATGAATCACCTTGCCCAGCTTGCTACCGATGTGGCCGCTGCGTTACCGGAACTTGCCCCGGGTACTTATTACCTGGGATTGCTGATCGACAATCTGGAAGAGGTAGACGAAACCAATGAAATGAACAATGAATGGGTAGCTTCCACACAGGTAGTGATCCCGGCAAATCCTGCCGCGCCGGTCAATGTGCAGGCCAGCGACGGGGATTATCCAGACAAGGTGACCATTACCTGGGAAAACAATACCGGTGAACCGCTGTATTTTGCCGTTTTCAGGGCCGAGTCATTATTCGACCTGGCCCCTGATCAGATCAGCCCGGCATGGACCACTTCACTGGCCTATGATGACTATTCGGCAGTGCCTGGTCAAACCTATTATTACAGGGTAAAAGCCTCCCGTTATCCTTCAGGCATAAGGCCTTCCGCTCAAAGCAGCTACAACATAGGCCACACCGCGCTGGTAACTCCGGCAAATGTGGAAGCCAGCGACGGCTCCTACAGCGATCGGGTGGTAATTACCTGGACACCGGTGGTCGGGGCAACCCATTACCGCATTTACAGAAGCCTTACCCCTGTGGCAACCGAACAGAATGTCATCACCGGGCCTACCTGGGTAGTGCTCGACTCCAGTTATACCGATTACGGCCCGGCTTACGGGAACACCTATTACTACTGGGTAAGGGCCGCTATGAGTCAATTCGGGTCATATGCAACCGGCTTCAGTGCAGCCAACAGCGGATATCTGGGATTTGTTACCGCTCCGACCGCGACGGCCAGCGACGGAACATACACCGACAGAGTGGAAATTACCTGGAATACCGTGCCCGGCGCTAATTATTACCGCGTCTACCGGGGTACATATTCTCATCCGCTCTTATCGGATCCGGTCAGTGACTGGCAAACGGCCACCTCATTCAGCGATCTGACCGCCGGGACTGCCATAAAATATTATTACTGGATCAAAGCCTCACAGGATGCCGCCGGAACAATAACCACAGGCTACGGCCCAAAGGACGAGGGTTACCGCAACTTTATCCCGCCGCCGGTTACGGCCACCGATGGCACATCGACCAGTTATACCAATGTATCCTGGACCGCCGTGACCGGAGCCTCCTATTACAGGGTTTACAGGCGAAACAGTACCATTGACCCTTATGCCCCTGTATCAGGCTGGATCACCCGAACCAGCCGGACCGACAATACAGGCATTCCGGGCGCCCTGTATCAATACTCCATCAGGGTGGCCAGTGATACAAACTATATAGTGAGTAATTATGCCACTTACGATGCAGGTTACCGCCGGATCGCCGCACCTGTTGTCAGCACCACCATCGGTGCGCAGGCCGACAGGGTCACCATAACATGGCAACCGGCCGATGGAGCAACCTATTACCGGGTGCAGCGCGCCACGGTTGAAGACCCGGTGTACTCCACCCTGGCCAACTACAGCAATACCCTCAACAATTATTATACAGACCTTACGGCCGTCCCCAATCAGCGGTATTACTACAGGGTAACCGGAGCCGTGAATTCATCGGGATTAAGGGCCGGAAACAATGGGTTAGTCATAGGAATGGCGGGGGCATGCAGCAATCTGGAAGAAGAAGATTCCACCATGCGCACGATTAACCTGCACGGCACCACGATAGATATCGGGATGAGACTGGCCAACTGGGGATATTATAACCTGGCCGATTCCGTTTCCATTACCGTTTATCTCGAAAGTTCGCCTCCGGATGGCACGCCCGAAGTTACCCTGGGAACCACAAAGATCCCACCCCTTGAGGTGGACGAATTCTTCGATGTAACCTTTTCTGCAGATGCCGGAAATATACCTGGTTTCGACTTCACCTATGGCACGTGGCACATCGCCCTTGGCCTCAATTGTGATAACGGAAACGGAAACTGCGACAATACCACCGCCAACGACTATGTACTTTGGTATGATCCGTTGGTGAACCACACGGACGCGCTGCACGGCATTTACACGATCGGTAGTGCTGAATGCGATTTTGTAAGTCCCGCCGCAGCACTGGATGCACTGCTTACCCGCGGCATGTCTGACCCCGTGACCTTCCGCCTGATGCCGGAAGAATTTATCGGGCAACTGCATTTCACCCAAATAAACGGTTTGGGACCGGATAAAGGAATCGTGTTTACCCGCCATCCGGACTATGCAGATACGGCAACCATTGTAGCAGTGCCGACAAAAACCAGCAATTTCACCATCCGGCTCGAGAACTGCACCAACCTGACCTTCGACGGCCTGCACCTGAAATCGCTGGGCTCTTCGGATTTCGAGAATACCTATGGCCGGGTGATTCATCTGGGTAACGGATGCAGCCAATTATCATTTATTAACAACTATTTCGAAGGGTTTACCGATGACGCACACTACGGTCTTGAGAACGCCGTGATTTATGCGAGTTACTTTTCAGGGAGCGATCTGCTGTTTGAAAATAACCGGATCCGCAACGGGATGACCGGTATCAACATACAAGGTGCAAACTTAAATACCGGACCAGTGAACAATCTGCTGATCCGGAACAATGAGATAACCGGATACCGTTACATTGGCATTGATTTAAGATTTATTGACCACCTTGAAATAACCGGAAATTTCTTAAGCAACAACCCGCTGAGTACACAATGGGCAAACGGGATAGCTTTCGCAGATATAATCAACGGAGCTGATATCAGTAATAACCGGATTCAGCTTACAGGAAATGCTGAAGTAAAGTATGGCATACAGCTGTTTGATTGCAATATGGAGGCATCGCAACCCATGCTGATTTCTAACAACTTCATTACCCTGGAATCAGGCAGTTTTATAAATTTCGGGGCTTACCTGGGCGTAACAACACATCTCCTGTTTGTCCACAATAGTATTAATATCTACGGCCCCCCGGAAAACATCTCCTCACTGCTGGGTTTCCAGGGGGCAGATACGCCTCAGGAATACACCAACACGATATTGAATAATAATCTTGTAAATCAATCGGGAGGGATCTGCGTTACATACAACAACTTCCTGGAAAACCCCGGATTTATCACGGAGATGAATTATAACAATCTGGTTACTGACGGTCCGGTCATGTTTTCCGTTGATCAGGCACCTTATCCTGATATGGCCTCCTGGAGGTCGCTTACAGGGCATGATATGAATTCCGTTTCTTCAGACCCCGGCTTTGTGAGCAATACCGACCTGCATTGTACCAGCCTTGCTTTCGATAACCTCGGTACCCCAGTCCCCGCTGTTGTACTTGATATTGACGGAGATCCGCGTTCACCGGCCACCCCGGATATCGGAGCAGATGAATTTTCAAATGATCCTGCCGAGAAAACGCTTACGCTGGAGCTTTTCCTGGAAGGGCTTTACAACGGATCAAATACCATGCGGCAGGCATTTGATGAAAACGGGCCGCATTTCGGCCCCGGCATTGCCGATCAGATTGTGATTGAACTTCACGATGCCTCAGGCTACGGTAACATCGTTTATACCTCACCGCCTGTGAATCTGGGCACAAACGGTCAGGTCGTTGTGACTGTACCCGGTGCATTCAGCGGTTCCTATTACATCACCATCCGCCATCGTAACAGCCTGGCCACCACCACTGCTGCACCTGTTTCGTTCAGCGCCAGCAATGTTGCGCTTAACCTCGACCATCCTTCAAAAGCCTTTGGCGGCAATCTGCTGATGATGATTGACGGAAAGTATGTGATTTACGGCGGCGATGTGAATCAGGACGGTTCGGTGGATACCGCCGATATGACTCCGGTGGACAATGACGCTTCCGCTTTTGTTACCGGCTATCTGGCCACTGATGTAAACGGGGATGGTACCATTGACACAGGAGATATGACCATTATCGACAACAATGCCGCGGCATTTGTGAGCAGCGTCACTCCCTGAAAAACCAGGATTTCAATGATCAGACAAAAGTCCCCGGTTGCTTTAGCGGCAGCCGGGGACTCATTGATTCAGATCCGGGCTGCCATGATAAAAAATATAATAATGATGCGCAGAATCAGGCATTTATACGTATATTTGAGAAAAGTAGTACCATGAAACCATTCAGTACCGCCAAATGGAAAATCATTGTGGCTGCCCTGGCCATCGGCGCAACACTCACAGGGATTGCGCAACCGTTTCAGACCGGGCACACAAGTGTTACTTTCACTGATCCGGCGCGGAACAACCGCAGCATCGCCACCGAAATTTATTATCCTGCCGATGTATCGGGCAACAATGTACCGGTCACAACAGCTGTGCAGGACCGGTTTCCGGTGCTGGTATTCGGCCATGGGTTTACCATGACATGGAGTGCGTATGAAAATATCTGGACAGCGCTGGCGCCACAGGGCTTTATCCTGGCGTTCCCGAAAACGGAAGGTTCTCTTTTCCCGTCGCACAGTGCCTTTGGCACCGATCTGGCTTTTGTGGCAACGCAGATGCAGGTGCTGGGGCAGAACAGTGCTTCGCTGTTATATCAGCGTATCGACAGCATGAACTGTGTGATGGGCCACAGCATGGGCGGCGGGGCAGCATTTCTGGCCGCCCAGCAGTCTGCATCCATCAAAGCCATCGCCACCCTGGCTGCGGCGGAAACCTCACCATCGGCCATCAATGCTGCCGCGTCACTATCCATTCCCTCCCTGCTGCTTGCCGGGGGCAACGATTGCGTTACTCCGCCCCCCGACCATCAGCTACCCATGTACAACGCCTTGCAGAGTGATTGCAAAACCTATATCAGCATTACCGGCGGCAGTCACTGCCAGATGGCGGAATACAACTTTTACTGCGCTTTCGGGGAAGCCACCTGCAGTCCCTCGCCAGCCATCAGCCGGGCACAGCAACATGTAGTGATCAACCGGTACCTGATCCCCTGGCTTCAGTCAATATTGAAGGGCGATGCAGCGGCCGGCGAGGTGTTTGATTCCACCCTGAGGGTCGATCCTGAAGTTACCTGGCTTAAAAACTGCGTTTTGTGCGATGAGATTGCACCTCCGCTTAACCTCAGCGCGATCGCCAACGGCAGCACCCAGGTAGAAATTACCTGGACACCAAACATTGCCGACCAGCCTGTGCTGCTCTGTTATGCACTGGATGGCTTGTTTGGCGAACCTGATGCGGGCACAGCATATCAGCCGGGAATAACAATCCCGGGCGGCGGTGAAGTGCTTTTTTCAGGGCCTGGAAACAGCTTTGTCCATAACGGGCTGATGGCGTCGTCCACCTGCCATTACAAGGCCTTTTCTTACAACAGCGCATTCACTTATTCACAGGGAGTTTTTGCCGAAACTACTACCTTGCCTGAAAACAAGGTACTGACACTTACCGTGCTTCTGCAGGGATTGTATCAATCTGAAGGGACAATGAGAAAAGCCCGCAACGGTTCCGGCGATCAGTATGCCGGGAATATCGCCGACCTGATCACGGTAGAGCTGCATCCTGCAGATGGTTACGGAATCCCTGTCTACATCAGTGAAAATACTGAACTCACAACGGCAGGCCTGGCTCAGGTGTTAATTCCGGCTGAATTCCAGGCAGCATACTATATCACTGTAAAGCACCGCAACAGCATAGAGTCCGCTTCAGCGATCCCCGTTTCGTTGCTCAGCGATGAGATTGTTATTGATTTTACAGATCCCGGCAGTGTTTTCGGGGCCAACCTCTTTTTGGCTGCAGACGGGTCCGGGCTGATCTATTCGGGCGATGTGAATCAGGACGGCTTAATTGACACTGCCGACATGACGAAAGTAGAAAATGACGCTTTTAGCTTTTCTACCGGCTACCTGCCAACCGATGTAAACGGGGACGGCATTACCGATACTGCCGATATGACCCTTATAGACAATAACGCTGCAGCATTTGTGAATGCCGCACTTCCCTGAGTCGCTATGAGTAATCCGGCAATTTTCAACGTTTTTTTTTGCTGGTGACGGTTGCCATTCTCATTTAATGCTGAATCGATTCGCGTCAGATTCCAAAATCAATGGAAATACTATTGCAATTTATTTAATTATATTGTATATTTACAGGTATCAAGAATTGCCTGAGCAGACACAAACCTTAACTAAAGTCAATCAGACCTTTATTCTGCAAATTCCTGTAATTGCATATGCCCCTGGATTACCCTGATTCACTGGCTAATCAAGCTGATCCTTCCCGCTTAAATTTCCAGAGGTCATATAACTTAACCTTGTCGTACTGGCAATTCTGACTAAAACATTTCAATTTTCAATATCCTGAGTCAGGGCTATAATACACTGCTGAACTGAATTCCATTTCTGGCTGAAAAATCATTCATTTATAAATCAGTTCCTTATGAAAAAGATTCATTATCTGCTGGTTTTCTGCTTTCTGATGGATTACGCAATAAGCAATCCCTTAATGGCCCAAAGCGGCGGGCATGAAAAATCATCCGTTTCGCATCCCGGATACGCCTGTGAACAGCAGTGGATAGAAGTTTTATTTGACCGGCAGTCCAGGGTAAGGATGCGCAACGGAACCATCATTGACCTTGAAACAAATGCGCTGGAAGGCGTTGCGTCGATCCTTGGGGCGCTCCCCTGGCATGAGTGGTACAGGATGACCGACCTTCCCGAGCCCCTGCTCGATCAATGGGAAATCAATGGTGAACAGCGGACCGGCGAGGATCTTTATAACCTGAACAACATCTTCAGGCTGAAAATTCCCCGCGGGACTGATATCTGGTCGCTGGCTGCCGGGTTGGAATCCCTGCCGGGCATTTACCTTGCCCGTCCGGTACCAAAACCCATGCCCCTTCCGGCAATGCCGCCGGGCAGTTACCAGAGTCAACAAGGATATCTGAATGCCGCTTCAAACAACCCTTCAGGCGTAAACGCCCTTTATGCATGGACCCAAACCGGGGGGACGGGGACAGGAGTGACTGTATGCGATCTTGAATACAGCTGGAATTACAATCATGCCGACCTCACCCAGGCCCCCGGCTCACAGATCAACCCCAACGCCATATCCGATCCGTTTAACGACAACAATCATGGAACGGCAGTGATAGGTGAACTTGTCTCAGATAACAATGGCTGGGGGACCACCGGGATTTGCTACGGTGCAACCCTCATGACCTGCGGAACTTACTGGACTTCAGGCATTGGCTGGGATGTACCGGGTGCCATTGCTTATGCAATTGCCTCCCTCTCTGCCGGAGATATCATATTGCTTGAACAGCAATGGGAATATACCTCAGGAACGCAAAACTTTATCCCTATTGAATGGTGGACCGACTATTCTCCCAACCAACAAAGCTACAACGGCGTATATGCAGCCATTGTAACCGCCATTGCCAACGGAATTCATGTAGTTGAAGCCGGAGGCAACGGCAATGTCAATACCCAGAATCTGCAGTGGTATGGCAACTCGGGAGCAATCATTGTCGGAGCCGGAGGAGCCACCACCTCAAACAACCTGCAGCGACTCAGTTTTTCAAGCTATGGCCCCCGTTTCGACATGCAGGGCTGGGGTGAGAATGTGTTCACCACCGGCTACGGCACCTATTACAGCAGCGAAGGGCCCAACTATTATTACCGATCCGATTTCAGCGGCACTTCAAGCGCATCGCCCATCGTTGCGGGCGCCCTGGCCTGTGCACAGGGTTATTACAATGCCAATATTTCAACCATACCCCCCACCCCTTCATACATGCGGTCGCACCTTGCCACCTACGGCACTCCGCAGGTATCCGGGCCTTCAGGCAATATCGGCCCCGGACCTGATATCCAGGCGGCTATCCTGAATTTTCCTCCTCCCCAGACCTATTACGACTGGGGGGACGCCCCCGACGTACCCTATCCGACACGCTCGGCAAACAATGGCGCATATCACCTGATGGACGGGACCACTTACATGGGTAATACGGTGGATGCTGAAAACGACGGACAGCCAGATGCAAATGCAACCGGCGACGACCTTAACGGAAGCAATGATGACGACGGGGTTGTTTTTACCAGTCAACTGATCCCCGGCCAGACCGCCTCGGTACAGGTAACTGCTTCTGTAGCCGGCTGGCTGAATGCCTGGATTGACTTTAACGGCTTAAATGTCTGGGCCGACCAGGGAGAATTTATCTTTCAGAACATACAACTGAGTGCCGGCGTCAACAATCTTACATTCGCGGTTCCACCGGTCGCCGTTCCGGGTCAGACCTTTGCGCGATTCAGATTCAATACTTACGGAGGAATCCTTTTCTATGGCAATGGAGGCCCCGGGGAAGTCGAAGACTATCAGGTATTTATATCAGGATCAGGGCAGGATGAATACGACTGGGGCGATGCCCCCGACGGGCCTTACCCGACACTGAGCTCCGGCAACGGCGCCAGACACCTGATCGTACCGGGAATCCTTATGGGCACATCCATTGATCCGGAACCCGATGGACAGCCAGACCCCATGTGCCTGGGCGATGATAACGATCTTATTTACCCGCCCCCCAACGATGATGAAGACGGTGTTGTTTTCCAGGGACAACTTATTCCAGGTCAGCCGGCAAATATCAACGTTACAGTATCTGTTCAGGGCTTCCTGAATGGTTGGTTTGACTTCAACAACAACGGATCATGGCTTGATCCGGGTGAACAGTTATTCACCGATATCCTTATCCCTGCCGGGCTCAACCCTCTTGTGATGCTGATACCTCCCACTGCCTCAACCGGCCAGACCTATGCCAGGTTCCGCTTCAGCACCGTGCAGGGACTTTCTTTTACAGGAATGGCCCCCGACGGGGAAGTGGAAGATTACGCCGTAAATATTGAACCCCAGCCCGAAGAGTTCGACTGGGGCGATGCCCCCGACGGGCCTTACCCGACCCTGGGTGCCAGCAACGGGGCTTACCATACGATTGTCCCCGGATTTATGCTCGGCGCCTCCATTGATGCGGAACCCGACGGGCAACCCGATCCGCAGGCCCTGGGCGACGACAACGACATCCTTTATCCGCCGCCCAACGATGATGAGGACGGGGTAACCTTTACCTCGGCCATTGTCTCCGGACAGGCAGCCACCCTGAACATCGTTGCATCTGTAAACGGCCTGCTGAACGCCTGGATCGATTTTAACATGAACGGAACCTGGAGCGATCCCAACGAGCAGATTTTTACCGATCTTATGCTTGTTCC